>JAFQZS010000033.1 GCA_017405765.1 Clostridia bacterium | reverse complement strand
TTCACAGAGGGCCAGACCGAGCCGCGCCGAATTTGAGAAAGCCTCGTCGCCTACGGCTCCTCGTCTTTCTCAAATTCGCACATATAACCTTCGTCATATTTTTTCGGGTGAAGTGTCACACATCATTGACGACTCTACAAATTTTCATATAATTCTGATTTTTTTCTAAAGTCCGACCTGCGAAGCGATCCTTACAATGAATAACGAGACATATCCGGCGTAAAAGCCGGCGCGTCGCCTTATATAAGGTATCGTAAGCCGTACCGATATAGATTTTATTATGATTTGTCATATTTGTCAGCCGTTTTGTGCAGAATATTTATAAAAACTTGTGAGGGGGTCATATATGTTTTCAGTACGTACCGATCTGGCGCTTGAAGCGCATGAAGCCGAAATGATGAACGGAGGCGAAATAGAAGGCGTTGTCTATAATGAGTCGCACCGTGACGGATATGCCGTAAAGAGAGTGATGATACAAAATGAAAACGGCGCAAGGCGTATGGGAAAGCCCGTAGGAAATTATATCACGATAGAAGCGCCGGATCTCAGGAGAGATCAGGCGCCGTTATACAGGCCGGTAGCTTATGCGCTGAAGCGCGAGCTTTTGGAAATGATGCGTCTTTTGCAGGATGACGCCGTTATGGTAATAGGGCTCGGAAACAGGCGCATAACGCCGGACGCGCTCGGCCCGCGAACTGCCGACAAGCTGCTTGCAACGCGTCATCTCGTTATGGGAGGAGCGCGTGACTTTAAAAACAGTTTCAGAAGCGTATGCGCGTTTTCTCCCGGCGTTTTGGGGATAACCGGGATAGATACGACGGAGCTTACGGAAGTGCTTACAAGGGCGATAAAGCCGGCTTTGGTAATAGCGGTAGACGCGCTTGCGGCAAGAAGCGCGTCAAGACTGGCGGCAACGTTCCAGCTTTCGGACACGGGTGTATCTCCCGGCAGCGGAGTAAGCGGAAACGAACGTGAGATATCAGAGTCGGCTCTGGGCGTGCGCGTTATATCTATAGGCGTACCGACAGTTATGGAAGCGGCGGCGCTTGCGGCGGATGTAGCCGACGTTGGGCGCGAGGACGCCGCAAAACGCATGGAAGGCTTTGATCCGAATATGTTCGTCACCCCCAACAATATAGACGTGTTGGTGGAAGCCGCTTCTTCGATCATTGCATTGGGTCTCAATTGCGCGCTTCATCCTGCATTGTCGCCGCAGGAGATAGAATCGCTTATGAGCAACTGACGCTTATTAAAAAAATATTCATATTTTGTTCTTTAAATATTTATTTTTTCTTTTCGGTGTGCTATAATTTAAAAAAACCGCAAAGGAGAGATAAAAGTGTTTAAGGAATTCAAAGAATTCATTATGCGAGGCAACGTAATGGATATGGCAGTCGGCGTTATGGTCGGCGCTGCTTTCCAGAAGATAGTTTCTTCGCTCGTAGATGATATTATTACTCCGCTTTTGAGCCCCATTACGGGCGGTATTTCGTTTAAGGATCTCGGCGTGGTGATAAGCCCTGCCGTTATGGACGGCGAAGAGATAATAAAGCCTGAGGTCGTTTTCGCCTACGGCTCGTTTATTCAGTCTATTATAGACTTTATACTCGTGGCGCTGTGCATATTCCTTATCGTCAAGGCTATAAATAAGCTTAGAGACCGTGTAGACGGCGAAAAGAGAGCTGCTGCGGAAGCTGCCGCAAAGGCTGCCGCAGAGGCAGAGGCTGCAAAGCTTACGCGCGATCAGGAACTCCTTACCGAGATACGCGACCTCTTGAAGAAAGAAAGCTAAGCTTTAAATCGGCTTATCTAAGCGCCTGCGTGACATTGCTGCCGCGGGCGCTCTTTTTTGCGCAGATCATATAAATAAAAAGAAAAACCGCCGACCCTTTAAAAGGATCGACGGTTTTATTTTTGTGTGGTGCGGCAAGTTGGGGGCTTGCCGCTGGAAGGGATTTTGTTGAGAGCGCGGCTGCCGAACCGCTCTCTCTGGTTTTTGGGGGAGGCGGGAATCGTTTTTCCCGATTACCATATAGGCAACTGTTCAAATAAAGCATATTGTGCTTTATTTAACAATTACATTATAAGCGGTCAATTTATATTTGTCAATCAAAAAAGTATATATATTTCACTAAAGATAATGACAAATAAAGCGAGGTTTTGTGTAATAATACACAAAACCTCGCCCAAACCTTAGAAAAACATTTTTCTATCTGTAACTGTTGACCATGTCGCCAAGCGTTTTCAGCGTCTTGCTTACATTCTTTTTGATGGCGTAAGAAGCTTTGCGGTTCTTGCTCAGAGACATTCCCACTACGCTGCCAATAACGATCCCGGCGGCGCAGCCTGCGCCGAATTTACCTAAACTCATTTTATTACCTCCCGATAAATTTATCGCATATATATTTTCTTTCGGCGCCGTGAAAATATGCGGCGAAAAATTTTCAAAAAATGAGTCATACTCTCTTTTGAGAGCATGACTCACATAATATACGTTATTTAATTCTTTTTAGTCGATAACGCGCACGCTTATAATGCCGTCGAGAGAATTCAAGGGCTCAATCGACTTGTCGGGCACCTTCGTGTCAACGTCAAGTATCGTGTAAGCGTAATTGCCGCGCGAACGGTTTATCATATTTTCAATATTGATATTCTCGCCTGCAACTGCGCTCGTAACGCCGTTTATGACCTTGGGAATGTTCTTGTGGATCACGCAGATACGGCTCTTGAAGTTCTTGGGAAGGTCTACGTTAGGAATGTTCGCAGAGTTCCTTATAATGCCGTATTCGAGATAATCTGCGACCTGGCGCGCCGCCATGCTTGCGCAGTTGTTCTCGGATTCGGGCGTCGATGCGCCCAAGTGAGGCACGCAGATGGTGTTTTCCATTTCAATAACTTCTTTGCTCGGGAAGTCGGTAGCGTAGCGCGCTACGATCTTCTTTTCTATCGCTTCCTTTAAGTCGGCCGTATTGACGAGATCGCCGCGGGCAAAGTTGAGTATGCGCATACCGGGCTTCATGATGCTGAAAGCGTCCGCATTTATCATGCCGCGCGTTTCGGGGGTCGAGGGAACGTGCAGCGTGATATAGTCGCATTCCTCGAATATCTTTTTGAGCGAGGTCACGTGGCGTACTCGCTTGGAAAGTCCCCAAGCCGCGTCAACGGAGATGTACGGGTCGTAGCCGTAAACTTCCATGCCGAGGTGATGAGCGGCGTTAGCTACGTTTACGCCTATCGCGCCGAGACCTATAACGCCGAATCTTTTGCCCTCGTATTCGGGGCCGACGAACTGGGACTTGCCCTTCTCTACCTGCTTCGCTATATCGCCGTCGGATTCCTTAAGCGTCTTTACCCATTCGATACCCTCGATTATGCGGCGCGAGGAAAGACCGAGCATCGTAACGATAAGCTCCTTAACGGCATTCGCGTTAGCGCCGGGAGTGTTGAATACGACGATACCTGCTTCGGTGCACTTGTCTATCGGAATATTGTTAAGGCCTGCGCCCGCTCTTGCGATAGCCTTGAGCGAGGAGGGCAGCTCCATGGAGTGCATGTCCGCGGAGCGAACGAGTATTGCGTCGGGGTTTTCTATGTCTTCGCCGTAGGTGTATTTTTTGGGTTCGAGCTGGTCAAGACCGGCGGAGGATATCTTATTTAAAAGCTTTATCTTATACATTTGCGTTCTTCCTTTCAAAATCTTTCATAAATCCAACGAGTGCGGCAACGCCTTCAACGGGCATTGCGTTGTAGAGGCTTGCGCGCATGCCGCCTACGCTTCTGTGTCCCTTTAAGTTCACAAAGCCGGCTTCGGTCGCTTCTTTTATAAACTTTGCGTCCATTTCCTTGTCGCCCGTTACGAACGGAATGTTCATAAGTGAACGGTACGGAGCCGAAACTGTAGGCTTAAAGAGCTTCGAGCTGTCGAGGAAGTCATAAAGCATACCGGCCTTCTGCTCGTTTATCTTCTTCATTGCCTCAAGTCCGCCGAGCTCTTTTATCTTTTCAAGAACAAGCTTGCAGATGTATATAGCGTAGGTGGGAGGCGTGTTGTACATGGAACCGTTGTCGGCGTGAGTCTTATATCTGAACATTACGGGCACGTAAGGCTCTACGTCCTCGCGTATGAGGTCCTCACGGATTATTACGACGGTAAGACCCGCGGGGCCCATGTTCTTCTGAGCGCCTGCGTAGATGAGCGCATACTTAGAAACGTCAACAGGCTCGGAGAGTATGCACGAGGACATATCGCATACGAGATCCTTGCCGCCCACGTCGGGCTCGCCCGTAAATTTCGTGCCGTATATCGTATTGTTATAGCAGAAGTGAACGTAATCTGCGTCCTTATCGAAATCTTCGGGCTTCGTTTCGGGGATATAAGTATACGTCTTGTCTTCGCTTGATGCTACTACGCGGCAGTCGATGAATTTTTTCGCTTCCTGGAAGGACTTTTTAGCCCAAACGCCCGTCTGGATATAATCGGCCTTGCCGTTCTTCTTTAAGTTCATCGGTATCATGGCGAACTGAGACGATGCGCCGCCCTGTAAAAAGAGCACCTTATAATTGTCGGGGATCGACATTACTTCTCTTAAAAGCGCCTCTGCGCCGTTTATTATATCTTCAAACCACTTTGAACGGTGAGACATCTCCATAACCGACATTCCGCTGCCGTTCTGATCCATCATTTCATCGGCAGCCTTTTTTAAAACGTCTTCAAATATGACTCCGGGACCGGCGGAAAAATTATATACTCTGTTATTCATGTTCGACCTCCGTAGACTGTTTTCTCAAATGTTTTTTATAAATATCCTTATGATAATACAAAAATATTATACTCCACTGTGATTTTAAAAGTCAATCAAATTACCGTCCAAAACGTGCGCGCAGCATAAGTTTGTGAATATTACATATATGTAATACGTATAGAAAGCAGTTTCGATATAAATTTAACAATCGCGGCGCCCGTTCTTTTAACGTAAAGAGCCGCGCACATTTTTTTGCGCGCGGCTCTTTAACTGTATTTGATTAAAACGGAAGCTTTTGCTTTTGGCTGCTAAGGAGCAAAAAAGCATTGCTTTATAAGCATATATCTATATATTGTGTTTGTCAAGTAAAAATTTAAATACTTATGACAATATATCGCAGCAGGTTTTAAGTAAATTTTTTCTTGAAGACTGGCAGAATATGTAGTATAATTATAAAAAACCGAAATTAAGGGAGCAGAAAAATGGCAGTTACAGAAGTTTACAACAACATTTTCCGCGCGGATATACCTTTGCCGGGCAGCCCGCTTAAAAGCCTCAACGCTTTTATAATAAAGGGCGATTATATGATTGGCGAGAGGAACCTGCTCATTGACACGGGCTTTAATACGGAGCCGGGCTATAACGCCATGATCGAGGCCTTCGTTGAGATAGGCGTCGTAAAGCAGGACACGGATATGTTTCTTACGCATCTTCATGCCGACCACGTGGGACTTGCCGGAGAGCTCAAGACTCCCGAGAACAAGGCCTTCGCAAGCCCGAAAGACGGCCGCGTTATGGCTAATGCGAAGAACTCGAAGTTCTGGGATACGCTTGAGACCGACTCCATAAAAATGGGCTTTCCGCCGGATCAGATACTGAAATATACCGATCACCCCGGCTACGCGCACAACAACAAGGTGGAATTAAATGTCGAGATAGTGACTCCCGGCACGAGGCTTCGCTACGCGGGATACGACTTTGAGGTTATCGATCTTGCGGGTCATACGCCCGGTCAGATAGGCCTTTACGAGCCCGTTCACAAGCTTTTGTTCGCGGGCGACCATATACTCAACAAAATAACGCCCAACATTACATATTGGGGCGACGATTTCGACGCGCTGGGCGTTTATATAAAGAATTTGAAGAAGGTGAAAACGCTTGATATAAAACACGTTTTCACGGCTCACCGCAGCCCCGTGGAAAACGTATACGAGCGCATTGACCAGCTTCTCGCCCATCACGACAGGCGTCTCGGCCTTTGTATCGATATGTTAAAACAGAAGCCGCGCACCGTTTATGAGATATCGCACGGACTCAACTGGGATTTCGGCGGCGGAGATTTTTCCAAGTTCCCGATAACGCAGAAGTGGTTCGCCGCAGGCGAGGCTTACGCTCATATGGAGCACCTTTATCACACGGGCGTAATAAAAAAGAACATGGAAAACGGAGTATATATATACAGCCTTTAAAGAAATAAAAATCATATAAACATCGTTTGCTATTGACAGAACGTAAAATAATGATTACAATATAATCTGCAACTACATGTAGTTGCAGATTATTATTTTTGAAATATATGACACAAGATATAGACACATATGTGGGGGTAAGGGAAACATGATAATAAAGGAAATAGTCAAGCGCGACGGACGCAGGGTGCCTTACAGCGCAGAGAAGATATCCAGCGCTATCCATAAGGCAATGCTCGCCTGCGGACGCGACGACCTTGGGGAATGCGATCGTCTTACGCATCTTGTCGAGTCTGAGCTTGAGGACCATTTTGAACATTCCGCGCCGGGCGTGGAGCAGATCCAGGATATAGTTGAGCGCGTGCTTATGGCAAACGGCTATGCGAGAGTTGCCAAGCAGTATATATTATATCGCGCGAACCGCACAAAGGTGCGTGAAATGAACACCGTGCTTATGAAGATATACGAGGAGCTTACCTTTGCAGACGCTGAGGAAAGCGACATGAAGCGCGACAACGCCAACATAGACGGCGATACCGCCATGGGAGTCATGCTCAAATACGGCTCCGAAGGCGCGAAGGAGTTCTATGTAAAGTATATCCTGAGACCGGAACATACCGAGGCGCATAAGAACGGCGATATACATATTCACGACCTCGATTTTTATACGCTTACCACAACATGCTGCCAGATAGATATAAAGAAGCTGTTCGCCGGCGGCTTTTCCACGGGACACGGGTATTTAAGAGAACCTAACGATATTCAGAGCTACGCTGCGCTCGCCTGCATAGCGATACAGTCGAACCAGAACGACCAGCACGGCGGTCAGAGCATACCCAATTTCGATTACGGCCTTGCGGACGGCGTTGCAAAAACGTTTGTAAAGCGCTATTCCCAGGCCGTTGCGAACGCCGCAGACCTACTCTCTGAAGGCAGCGGCATAGACGACCGCACTATAAGAGATTTTGCAAAAAAGACGTTTGAGGAAAAGGGTATCCGCCCGTCGCTCGTACAGTCTGAGGAATATACAAAGCTTGAACACGAGTATCTCATGTCGTTTTTAAAGGACGAGGAGCTCACGTCGAAAATACAGGGTTACGCACACGAGCGCGCCGTTAAAGAGACTGACCGCGCGACTTATCAGGCCATGGAAGCGCTTATCCACAACCTTAACACCATGCACTCGCGCGCAGGCGCGCAGACGCCGTTCTCGTCTATAAACTACGGCATGGACACGTCTCCCGAAGGACGCATGGTAATAAAGAACGTGCTTCTTGCCCAGGAAGCAGGCCTGGGATTTGGCGAGACGCCGATATTCCCGATACACATATTCAGAGTCAAGGAGGGCGTCAATTACAATCCGGGCGAGCCGAATTACGACCTTTTCCAGCTCGCGTGCAGAGTCAGCGCGAAGCGCCTTTTCCCGAACTTCTCGTTTATCGACGCGCCGTTCAACAAGCAGTATTATAAGGAGGGGCGTCCGGAGACGGAGATATCGTACATGGGCTGCCGCACGAGAGTTATGGGCAACGTATACGATCCCGAGCGCGAGATATCGTTCGGACGCGGGAACCTGAGCTTCACTTCGATAAACCTTCCGCGTATAGCTATACGCGCCAATAAAAATATCGACTTCTTCTTTGAGGAGCTTGAAAGAAAGATGGATCTCGTTTCCCAGCAGCTTCTCGACCGTTTTGAAATACAGTCGAAAAAGCGTGTGAGGAATTATCCCTTCCTGATGGGACAGGGCATATGGATCGATTCCGACAAGCTCGGAAGAAAAGATTACGTGGGCGAGATATTAAAGCACGGCACTCTGTCGATAGGCTTCATAGGTCTTGCCGAAACGCTTGTGGCATTGACGGGCAAGCATCACGGCGAATCTATAGAAAGCCGCAACCTGGGACTTGAGATAGTCGGCTTTATGCGCCACTATCTCGATGAAAAGAGCAAGGAGATGGGTCTTAACTTCAGCCTGCTTGCAACTCCCGCCGAAGGCCTTTCGGGGCGTTTCGTTCGCATAGATAAAAAGAAATTCGGCATAATTCCGGGCGTTACCGACCGCGAATATTACACCAACAGCTTCCACGTGCCGGTCTACTATAATATAAGCGCGTTTGATAAAATACAGATAGAGGCTCCTTATCACGCGCTTACCAACGCCGGTCATATAACTTACGTTGAGCTTGACGGAGACACGGCGTCCAATATCGAGGCGTTTGAGAGCATAGTGCGCGCGATGCACGACGCAGGCGTGGGCTACGGTTCGATAAATCATCCCGTTGACCGCGACCCCGTTTGCGGCTATACGGGAGTAATAGGCGACGAGTGCCCCGGATGCGGCCGCCACGAAAACGACGTTCTTCCGGAATTTGAGCGCATACGCAGAATAACGGGATATCTCGTGGGAACGCTTGAGCGCTTTAACGACGCAAAAGCGGCGGAAGAACGCGACAGGGTAAAGCATACGGGAGCATAAAATGGACAATAACGACGAAATGATCCGCATGGCGGGTATCGTAGGCGATTCGATAACCGATGGTCCGGGACTGAGGGTGGCCGTCTTTGTGCAGGGATGTCCTCATCACTGCAAAGGCTGCCACAACCCGACTACCCACGATTTTGAGGGCGGTACGCCTGCGAGCGTAGACGACGTTTATAAGATAATAAAGAAACATCCGTTAATAAAAGGCGTAACTTTTTCAGGTGGCGAACCCTTCTGTCAGGCTTCGCCGCTTGCGGTTCTTGCAAAAAGAATAAAGGCGGACGGACTTGAGCTTGCGGTTTACAGCGGGTACACGTTCGAGGAGCTGATGAAGCTTTCAAAGAACGACGAAAGCGTTTTGGAGCTTTTAAAATATTGCGATACGCTTATAGACGGAAGGTTCGTTTTAGCGCAGAGAAGCCTTTCCATACGCTTCAGGGGCTCGAAGAACCAGCGTATAATCGACGTGCCAAAGAGTCTAAAGGAAGGAAGGGCCGTGCTTGATACGACCGAGCGGTGGAACGGATAAAGGGGGAGAGCCGTTTGAAAAAAAGGCTGACTGTTTTTATAATTGCCGCACTTATCATATGCCTGCTTGTCGGCTGCGCAAGCGGCGGCAAGCCGGACGAAGGGGAGCAGGCGGGAACGGCCGAGACCGTAGAGACTGATGATAACGAAAGCCTTACTGCGCAGGAGTTTTTTTGGCTTGCGGCAGAGTACAGATTTGACTGCGTACCCTTTTTCGATGAGGGCAGAACGCCGCAAAAGTCGTCCGATCATCTAATGTACGCCTTTATCATGAACGAACAGGAGCTTAAAGCGAATATGGACGGCTATGTTCAGATGCCGGCGGCGCTCGTTGATGAAACGGCGGAAGAATACTTCAATGCGACGCATATTATCCACGCAAGCGACGAAGGCATGTGGGATTACGACGAGGAGACCGAGACTTATACCGCGACGGGCTGGGGCTACGCGAACGAGCCTTCGTATATTATGGAGGACTGCCAAACGGAAGATACGCCGCTCGGCCGCGTATATACGGTATTATGCAGACCGCTCGACGCCGATGAATTTAACGGCATGGAGCTTTCGCCGTATTTTGTAATAGACTTTACGGAAAACGACTACGACAGCGAGGGACTGAGGCGTTTAAATGCGCTGATACGTGACAGCGGTCTTTACAGCGAGGGCATGACATACGGCGAGGCGATTACGGCGCTTATGGACGCGGGCAGAACGGCTGAGATCCCCGTTTCGGCGGATATCATTACTTTCAGATTTTATTTAAAGGACGGTCACCCCGTGTTTTTGGAGCATACGAAATTTGACGCGGCGCGCTTCTTTGAGTTCGCTGTTGATTACAGATTGGATTATCTGCCGTTCTTTGATGAGGGCAGCGCTCCGAAGCGGGCGGGCGAGTATCTTATGTACACGTTCATATTGAACGAAAAAAAGCTAAAAGATAAGGCGGAGGATCGCGTTAAGATGCCGTCGTCTTTAGTTGACGAAACGGCAAAGAAGCATTTCGATGAGGCGGGGCTTTCACATGAGAGCTTCGAGAACCTGTGGGAATACGACCCCGACGGGGAGGAATATACCGCGACAGGCTGGGGCTACGCGAACGAGCGCATATACGTTATGCGCGCCTTCGATACAGAAGTGCGCGACGGCAGGATCGTATACACGGTCTGGGCTGCGCCTGCCGATATCGAGGAGTTTGACGTGATGATAAAGACCGACACGCCCGTAAGTATGACGGACGATCACGGGGATTGGCCGCCGTCTGAGAATCTGCGCGCGCTCGATGAGCTGATACGCGAAAGCGGCATATACGAGGAGGGCATGACGTACCGTGAGGCGATAGCCGAGCTGCTTCGCCGGGGATACGCAGACGAGATACCGCTTGCGTATGAAAAGGATAAGTTCGTCTTTTATTTCGACGGCGGCGAGCCTGTGTTCCTTGCGCACTATGCCGATTACAGCGACTGATGGATAAAATAAAAAACGGACGGGAGAGATCCCGTCCGTTTTTCGTTTTTACTTAAATTACTTAAGCTCGACCTTTGCGCCGACTTCTTCAAACTTAGCCTTGATAGCTTCAGCGTCTTCCTTGGAGATACCTTCCTTGATAGCCTTGGGAGCGTTGTCAACGAGCTCCTTAGCTTCCTTAAGGCCGAGGCTGGTAACTTCTCTTACTACCTTGATGACCTTGATCTTCTCAGCGCCAACGTCTGCAAGAACAACGTCGAACTCAGTCTTCTCAGCAGCCGGAGCGTCAGCAGCGGCAGCGCCTGCAGCGGGAGCAGCAGCAACAGCTACGGGAGCAGCTGCGGATACGCCGAATTCTTCCTCAAGAGCCTTTACAAGCTCGGAAAGCTCAAGTACGGTAAGAGCCTTTACATCTTCAATCAACTTTACAACTTTTTCGCTAGCCATTTTAATTTCCTCCATAATATTCGAATTTAATTTTTTGTTTGATAATGAGGCGATGAGGCGCGGAAGCTTTATGCAGCTTCTTCTGCCTTCTTTTCTGCGATAGCGTTTAAAGCTACAACAAGACCTCTTATGTTGCCGTTCAGTACGTTTACAAAACCGGAGATAGGAGCGTTCAAGCCGCCGAGAGCCTTTGCAATAAGTTCTTCCTTGGACGGAAGCAGTGCAAGCGCTTCAACCTCAGCGGGGGTTATTACCTTACCCTCAACGAAGCCCATCTTAATGGTGAACTTTTCGTTCTGCTTTGCAAATTTCGACAGGATCTTTGCAGGGGCGATCATATCGGTAGTAGAAACAGCCAGAGCCGTCGTGCCGTTTAAGATCTCGTCAAGACCTTCAAGGCCCACTTCTTTAGCGGCGAAGCGCGTAAGCGTATTCTTTACAACGCTGTAATCAACGCCGGAAGCGCGCAGCTCACGTCTGAGCACGGTATCATCAGCAACGGTGATGCCTTTGTAGTCAACAAACACGCCGGAGGGAGCCGAAAGCTTCTGAGCAAGCTGTTCAACTATGGCTTTTTTCTCGCTTAAAATTTTCTCGCTGGGCATTTTAAGATTTCACCTCCCAAGGTTTTAAGATTTCGACAGCAAAAAAGGGTTCTTTCCGACCGAAAAGAACCCTTAACTTATACTATAAGAAAAGACTTTAAAGTTCTCCTCGGCAGGTAGGACGTACCAATTACGCAAAATGCGCCTGCTGTCTTTGGATTACCATATAATTTTATAATAAAGCCCGCAGTATGTCAAGCTTTAATTAAAACTTTGCGTTATTTATTTTAACGCCGGGGCCCATCGTGGAAGCAACTACGCAGCTTCTTACGTACTGACCCTTTGCAGCGGCCGGCTTAGCCTTTATAACTGCGCCCATAAGAGCGTCAAAGTTTTCGGTAAGCTTCTCAACGCCGAACGATACCTTGCCGATGGGGCAGTGGATGATGTTCGTCTTGTCGAGACGGTACTCTATCTTACCGGCTTTAGCTTCGGTAACGGCGCGTGCGATATCGGGCGTAACGGTGCCTGCCTTCGGGTTAGGCATGAGTCCTCTGGGGCCGAGTACACGACCGAGACGACCTACAACGCCCATCATGTCGGGAGTTGCGATAACAACGTCGTATTCGAACCAGTTCTCATTCTGGATCTTCGGGATAAGCTCTGCGCCGCCTACGAAATCAGCGCCTGCAGCCTTAGCTTCTTCAAATCTTTCTTCCTTTGCAAATACGAGCACACGAACTTTCTTACCGGTACCGTTGGGAAGTACAACGGCGCCTCTGACCTGCTGATCCGCATGACGCGAGTCAACGCCGAGCTTTATGTGAAGCTCAACGGTTTCGTCAAACTTTGCCTTAGCGGTCTTGATAACGAGATCGAGCGCCTCCTGGGGCTCATAGAGTGTGCTTCTGTCTATAAGCTTTTGGCTCTCTTTATAATTCTTTCCTCTCTTCACGAGTTTTCCTCCTTAAAATAGTGTGGTATTTTCGGACTTGTCCTCCCACAAGCGCGCGGCGGGCAGATCATTCTTCAACTACAACGCCCATGCTGCGTGCTGTGCCGGCTATCATGCTCATTGCGGTCTCAACGCTCGAAGCGTTAAGGTCGGGCATTTTAAGCTCGGCTATCTTTCTTATCTCGTCCTTCGAGATAGTAGCTACCTTCGTCTTATTGGGAACGCCGGAGCCGCTTTCTATGTTGCAGGCCTTCTTTATAAGCACTGCTGCGGGCGGAGTCTTGGTGATGAACGAGAAGGAACGATCGGCATAGACCGTGATAACTACCGGAATGATGAGACCGATATCCTTCTTTGTTCTCTCGTTGAACTCCTTAGTGAACGCCATGATATTGACGCCATGCTGACCAAGCGCAGGTCCTACCGGGGGAGCGGGAGTTGCTTTGCCGGCGGGGATCTGAAGCTTAACGTAGCCTATTACTTTCTGAGCCACTTAGTACACCTCCATAATTCAATGTGGTCAAAAGTCGAGAGGCTTAAAAATTTTCCTCTCTCCCACTTTACCGCGCGATACCGCGCAGTTATATGATGCGAAAGGCCTTTTCGCAAAATATACTTAATTTATGCCTGCTCCGCGCGTTCGACCTGATCGAGCTCAAGCTCTACGGGAAGAGCGCGGCCGAGCATGGACACGCTTACTTTGACATAATTCTTTTCTATATTCAGATCTTCAACGTATCCGCTGAAGGAAGCAAGCGCGCCGTCTAATATTCTTACAGGGTCGCCTATGTCGTAATCGACTGATACGGCGCGTTTTTCAACGCCGAGCGAAAGTATCTCGCTTTCGCTTAAGGGGACCGGCTTGGAGCCGGGGCCGACAAAACCGGTAACGCCGCGCGTATTTCTAACGACATACCAGCTTTCATCGGTAATTATCATCTTAACGAGTACGTATCCGGGGAACATTTTGCGTTCCACTTCTTTGCGCTTGTTGTCCTTTATTTCGACAACTTTTTCTAAAGGAACGCTGACCGCCTGTATGAGATCGGTCATACGGCGCGTTTCCGCCGCTTTTTCTATGTCGGCGGCAACTTTGTTTTCATAGCCCGAATAAGTGTGTACAACATACCATTTTGCGCCTTCAGACATATTTCTTAAACTGCTGCGCAAAAGCGCGAGCAGAGACCTCCTTCTTCGGTCAATTTTAATATAAGCGCGATTATCTGCCGAATAAAGCAAACATACCGAGGCCTAAAAGCGAGTCTATGGCGGCAATGAACGCTCCGATAATAACTATCATAACGATAACGACTATCGTATTGTTCGTAACCTGGGATTTGTTGGGCCATACTATCTTTTTAGTCTCGCTGCGCAGTTCCTTCAGATAAGGGATAAATCGCTTGAAAATATTTTTCTTTTTGGTAGCAGCAGCGTCTGCCATTTAAGTGACCTCCAAGTCTGTTATTTCGTTTCCTTATGAAGAGTGTGTTTTCTGCAGAATCTGCAGTATTTGTTCATCTCAAGTCTGTCGGGATCGTTTTTCTTGTTCTTCATCGTGTTGTAATTTCTCTGCTTGCATTCCGTGCAGGACAATGTGATCTTTACTCTCATTTTAGCACCTCCGTCGTCTTATATCTATGATTATCCTGGTGTCCGCCTGTTTTTTTGCATAATAAAAAAAGCACCTTTTACAGGTACCTAATACTATATCATATGAAATCTGCGATTGCAAGAGTTTTTTTCAGTTTTTTATACTGCCGATGCTTTTATCTATAAACCGGAAAAAAATCTTTCGTTCCGTGCGCCCTAATTTGGCATTTTGACTTAAAACGCTCCCCGACCGATCGCCGGGTTCGGTCGGGGAGGCAATGTTTTCTTACTTTGATTTTTCGTCCTCGTATTTTTTGCGGCGCGCCAGATCCTTTTCTTTTTTCTGGGCTTCTCTTTCGGCCATGCGGGCCTGTTCTTCTTTTTGAAGATCCGCCTCGCGCTGCTTCATGATCTCGTAAACTTCCTTCTCATGTTCCTTGGCCTTCTTCTTTTTTTCCTTTTCGTTCTGGTTGCCCTTTTTCCATTCGGCTCTCTGTGCTTTTCGCGCAGCTCTCTCTTTTTTGTTCAACTCATTTTGAACTGCATACTCCTGCTTGCGAAGCTCCTTTTCGGGGATGGGTTCCTTGCCGGAAAGCTTCAGGCGGGCTTCTTCAAATGAGAAATATACGGGTTCGGGCTTATACTTTAACCACTTCGCCACTATCTTTGAGGGGAAAGCCTTTACAAGGTCGTTGTAGGAACGTGTCATGACGTTGTATGCGCGGCCGTCGTCGTTTATCGACTTGTTCAGCGCTTTGAACTTGGCCATTATATCAACATACCACATATCCTCGTTGAGCTCGGGATACTTTTTTCTGAGTATAACAAGAAGTCTTAAAAGCGAAATAGTGAAATTCGTCTCGAGACCGATATGATCCAGCGTGTTTTTCGCTCTTGAAGCTTGCGCGCGCGCCTTTACGACTGCGCTTACGGCTGCCTTTTCCTCTACGCCGTTTTCTCTGATGCAGGCGAGAAGATCCGTAAGCAGCGCGTACCTTCTGTCGAACTTCGTAGTGAGTCTGGTCGCGTCGCTGCGCAGACGTCTCATGAACTGGGTCAGCTTTACGTACGACATAAAAAGATACATGCCAACGACGAGTATCAAAACGCCGATAATGTCGAGAAAAAAGGCAAGGGAAGATGACATATGAAAGTCTATGCCGCTGAATGTATTTTTCATATTATATACCTCTGAAAATCAGTTTTCTTTAATAATATCATTATTTTCATGCACTTGCAAGCAAAATAATCTTCTAATGCAACATACTGAAAAAAACACGTTTTTTCGGGGGAGGCTGCGGATATATCAGGCTTCAAAAAGAAAATAACGAACAAAACCGCGCATTTATTGAAAAGAGTGCGTCCGTGAGATATACTATTAAAACAGAATACTTTTTATGAGGTGCTTTTTTTGAATAACATACTGCTTGTGACGATGAGCCTTGATATAGGCGGCGCCGAGACACATTTTATAGAGCTTGCCTGCGCGCTTAAAAAGAGAGGATATAATGTTGTCTGCGCGTCGCGAGGCGGCTCTTATGTCAGCGTGCTTGAAACGGCAGATATAAAGCATTACCGCGTGCCGCTCACAAGCAAGCATCCTGCAAGCATCCTGCGGGCGTACAGGATGCTTGAACAGATAGTCGCCGAGGAGAAAACGGATATAGTCCACGCGCACGCGAGGATACCGGCGTTCATATGCCACTTCTTATGCAAAAAGAAGAATATCGTGTTCGTTACAACGGCGCACGGAGCGTATTCCACGGGTACGGGCCTTAAATACGTCACGCGATGGGGACAGAAGACTCTTGCCGTGAGCGAGGATATAAAGAGATATCTTTTGGATAATTACAAGCTTGATGAAAAAAATATAACCGTGACGATAAACGGCATAAGCTCCGAGCGCTTTTCGCCGGGAGAGCCCGACGATTCCGTATACGACGAGCTTTCGATCCCGCGAGGAGGCAGGAACATAGTATACCTGGGACGCATAAACTTTGACAGCGGAGAATACGCCTTCAGGCTTGCGCGCCTTGCACCGCGCATACTTGAGCGCGCGCCCGACGCGAATATCGTGATTATAGGCGCAGGGGACAGATTCGAGGAGCTTTCCCGCGAAGTCGAAGCCGTAAATTCCCTGCTTCCGAGAAAGGTCGTATATCTTACGGGAGCACGCACCGATGTTGACCGCCTGCTTCGCATAGCCTCGCTCGTTATAGCCGTGTCGCGCGCGGCGCTTGAGGCGATGAGCTGCGAAAAGCGCGTGCTGCTTGCGGGTGATTTCGGCTATATGGGGCTTTACAGCGAGGATATGACGGATGCCTGCATAAACAACAACTTCACATGCAGAGGTTTTGAAAAGCCCGCCGACGAAGTATTCCTTTCAGACATTCTTCGCGCGCTTTCCGAGGACGCCGAAACAAGCGAAAGAGTCAGAAGGGCGGGGCGCGCGCTCGTCATGGAGCGTTATTCAATAGAGCGAATGACAGACGACGCGATAAGCGTATACGAAAAGGTCAGAGGGCGCTCTTACGGCAAAAAGTACGATTTTCTCATTTTAGGATATTACGGCTTTAATAACAGCGGCGATGACGCGCTTTTAGACGCTGTCATTCAGAATCTTTTAAGCATCCAGCCGGGGCTTTCGCTTTGCGTACTGTCGAATATGTCGATGAAGCTGCGAAATGAGAAGGATATCGACTTTTTTGACAGGTTCAATATCATAAGCGTGATACGCACATTAAAACACTCGGAAACGCTTATATACGGCGGCGGAAATCTTATACAGGATGTTACAAGCACGAAGTCGCTCATATATTATGTTTCCGTGCTGTTCTGTGCGCAGATAATGGGCGCCAAGACCATGCTCTATTCAAACGGCGTAGGTCCCGTAAACAAGAAATTCAACAGATATATAGTAAAAAAGATAGTAAACAATGTGGACGTTATAACGCTTAGAGAAAGCATATCGCACGCATTTTTAAATGAGATAGGCGTAACAAAGCCCGATATATATGAAACGGCCGACATAACGCTTACTATCGATCCGCCCGCACCCGAACGCATAGACGAGATACTGCGCGCGGAAAACATACCGCCCGAGGACAAGTTCGTATGCGTGTCGGTGCGTAATTGGAAGAACAACCCGGCGTCGTTTGAAGGCGACCTTGCGCGCGCACTTGACGAAATATACGCTCAAAGGGGATTCAGAGCGCTTTTCATACCGTTTCACGAGCCGTTTGACCGGGATATTTCAAAACGTGTTATGGCGCTTATGAATACGGACGCTCTCGTTTTGAGCGGCAAGTACAACGCGCAGGATATAATAGGCGTTATATCGCGAAGCGAGCTTGTGCTGGGAATGAGGCTCCACTCGCTTATCTTCGGCACGGCGGCGGGGGTCCGCCTCTGCGGTATCGTATACGATGAAAAGGTGAGAGGCTTTCTTGACAGCGTGCACGTTCCCGACTTTGTGAATATTGACGACGCAACGTATGTAAGCATTTCGGACGCGCTGGCCTGCGCGCTTGACAAAAGGCCGACTGCCGCGATGAGAGCGTCGTATGCGTCGTTAAAAGAGCGTGCGCTTTTAAACAGCAAGTATGCCATAGAGCTGTTGGGACGCAAAAACTTTTGACGGGGGAGAACGCATGAAGAGAATACTCGGCATAGATTACGGCGACGCGCGCACGGGCTTTGCGGTGTCCGACCCCATGAAGATAATCGCAAACGCCGTCGGCACTTTAAGCGAACGAAGCGCACAGCGCGTCATAGACGCCGCAGAAAATTATGTAAAGGAATATGACGTTGAAAAAATCGTTTTGGGCTATCCCAAAAACATGAACAATACGATAGGCGAGCGCGCTAAAAAAACAGAGGAGTTTGCAGAAAAGCTTAAAGAACGCATGCCCGATGTGCCCGTGGTGCTTTGGGACGAGCGGGGGACTACGAAAAGCGCGATATATGTTTTGAACGAAGCGAACGTGCGAAACAAGAAACGAAAAAAAGCCGTCGATACGGTGGCGGCGGTGATAATACTGCAGTCGTATCTCGATTTTGCGGGAGGAAAATAGCACAGAATATTTCGGCGCTTGGGGAAAACAGGAAAGCGGACATTTTAATAAGATCCAAATAGAAAGAGAAAAGACTGCGGCGATCGTTTTGCCGCAGTCTTTTCTCGTTGGATCAAAAAACGCTTATTATACAAACGAATTATACTGTTTTAAAAATCAGCCCAAAAGGATCATTTTGCTTCATGCTCTGCAGCCAGCGTGCCTTCCTTCCTTGCAACGATTGCAAAGATGTTGCCATAGCGCTTCTTGTTGACGAGAAGTGCGAGAGCAAGAAGAACGGGATGGATGAGCATGATTAGCTGGAACTTGCCGGCGAGAACGGACATGCCCGGAACTGAAGGATCCCAGGCGAGGATCTTCGGGCCGAGGAACGCAACGAACACCGTTACGCAGACACGCTCCATTGTGGTGTATATACCCATTGCAGTACCTGCACGCGGGCCGGAAACCTCGGGAAGCTGGAGCATAAGTACCTTAGGAGCTGGCAGGCAGCAGCCGTACATAAGACCGGATATAGCCATGGATGCGCATGCCCATGCGTAGTTGTAAGCGATCCAGCCGGAGGATGCAACGCATACAGCAACGATGGCGGTGAATATCGCGGCAATCTGCCAGTATTTCTGGATACCAAGCCGCGCAAAAAACAGGGGAACAAGGGTATATGCGCACATCGATACGCAGTTGGAGAACGCAGGTACCGTACCTGATACGGACGGGTCGAGGCCCCAGCCCGGATCGGTCTGATAGATGTAGTTCTGGTATGCCATAAGAGCATATACCATGCCAAGGAAGCAGCCGTTTGCAAGAGCGTAGATCCAAACGCCCGGAGTGGATCCAACGCCTTTTATATTGCGCCCGAAGGTAAGGTCTTCCTTCGTGAGTATTGCCGACTCGAGAGCTGCGTCTTCGCTCTTTCTGTCCTTAACAAGGAATATTGAAATAACGAATATGCAGAGCATAAGAACGCCGGTGGTGATGAACATAACCTTCCAGCCGCCGATGGCCACCGCTATTTTGTAGCCGACCAGGTTTGCAACAAGCTGACCGCAGGGGCTTGCCGATGTGAGAACGCCGTTTGCGAGAGCTATCTGCTTGCCGTCGAACCAGAGCGAAACGAGCTTTATTACGGTGGGAATGTAGAACGCGCTCAGTACGTCTTTACGGACAAAATATCAATAGGCGTTTTGCGATTATCTATAAACGGTTAAAAAACTTTTAAACTGCGGAGGGGAAGAGGCGCTTATCGGCTTTGGAACGCCGAGCATACAAAAAGAACGGCTGCGGCAAAATACTTTGCCGCAGCCGAACCTTTTTGTAGAACGCTTATTATATCAATTGTAATTATGCGTGCAGTTATGCGGCGTCTGCCGCAAAGGAAGTTTCTCTTATTTGGACTCTTCCGCAGCCGCATGCTGTGCAGCCAGAGTGCCCTCTCTCTTTGCAACGTGTGCAAAGATGTTGCCGTAGCGCTTTTTGTTAACAAACAGTGCAATAGCAAGGAGTATAGGCTGAATGTACATGAGCATCTGAATCCTGCCAACTAAGAAGGACATGCCTTCGCCGTTGTGCATTGCCGGATCCCAGGCAAGTACTCTCGGGCCGATGATTGCTACGAATATAACAACGCATACGCGCTCTATAGTGGTGTAGATACCGATTGCGGTACCGGCACGCGGGCCGGAAACCTCGGGGAGCTGGAGAAGGAGTACCTTCGGAGCCGGGAGACAGCAGCCGTATAAGAAACCGGACGTTGCCATTGCAACACAAGCGAATACATAGCTGTATACGAACCACTGGATCGTAACGAGCGTGATCGCGCCGATAGCGGCGAAGATAGCTGCAACGCCCCACCATTTCTGGATGCCGAGCCTTGCAAATACCAACGGCACTAAAACGTAGCAGCACATTGATACGCAGTTGGAGAATGCCGGTATCGTACCTGATACTGTCGGATCAAGTCCCCATCCGGGGTCGTTCTGATAAACGTAGTTCTGGAACGCCATGATAGCATAAACGAAGCCTACGAAGAAGCCGTTAGCTAAACAGTATACCCAAACTCCCGGAGTTGAAGCAACACCCTTGATGTTCTTGCCGAAGGAAAGGTCGTCCTTGGTAAGTATTGCGGACTCGAGGGCCGCATCCTCGCTCTTTCTGTCCTTTACAAGGAAGATAGCGATAACCGCAACGACCAGAACGAGAACGCCGGTAACGATGTACATTACCTTCCATCCGCCGATTGCCAGCGCGAGCTTGAAGCCGACGGTGTTCGCAACAAGCTGACCTGCCGGGCTGCCGCAGGTAAGTATACCGTTGGCAAGGGCGATCTGCTTCCCGTCGAACCAAAGCGAGATGAGCTTAACGCAGGTAGGAACGTAGAATGCGCTGAGCACACCATAGAGGATCATCAGCGCGTAGAAGAAAGCGAAGCCCTGTGCAAAACCTCTTAAGGCGAATAAAATACCTACGAGGAATATTTCAAGGACAAACAATTTCTTAACGCTGAACTTGTCAAGTAAGAATCCGGCTACGAAAACGAACCAGATCATGCCGAGGAACATCGCGTTCGATATCGCCGCACCCTGGGTTGCGTCCCAACCCATGTCTTCGATCATCGGACCGAGGGCAACGTTAAAGAACTGATTTGTAAATCCGAGTCCTAAGAAATAGAACAGGAATATACAGAGCATTACGCGCCATTTGGTGCCATTGCTGACGCCTTTTGAAGCAATAGCTTCTGACATAAAAGATTCCCTCCTTAAAAATGAATGATATAACTGTATAATAAGCGTTGTTTACGCCTACAAACAAACTATTATATTCAATAAATACATATATCTTCTATAATATAAAATTGAATATAGATTGATATACATTAAATTGATTTTTCTAGAGAAGGTATACAGTATATGTTATAATATACGAATATGGAATTAAAATGTCAATAGGCGTTTTGCCATTATCAATAAACGGACGCAGCTGATCATTTGATATATTTGGCAAATCGCCCAAAGGTGCTTATGTAAAAAATTATTATTTGCCGCGGATTTGTAATTACATTTTAATTAAAGCCATCCGAAAAAAGGGTTAGACGCTCCTGTAAAATGTCAGTTTCTAATAATAATTTGTTTTGTATAATATTTTTTTATTAGGTACAAATTTACATCATATATAATGAAGAAAAGAATAATAAAATTTCATAAAAACAGTAAAGTATGTTGAGAGATCTAAAAAAATCGGTATAATATCATACTTTTTTCTCCTGAAAAAAACCGGGAAGTAAAAATACCCCAAAAGCTAAAAAAATTTTTTAAACTTGCGGAGGGGAAGGGGCGCTTAGCGGCTTTGGAACACCTCGCATATAAAAAAAGAAGGGCTGCGGCAAAATATTTTGCCGCAGCCGAACCTTTTTTGTAGAAAACGCTTATTATATCATTGCTGTTCTTAATTGGAGACTGTTAATTGGTTTCTGCACCGTGTTCTGCAGCCAGCGAGCCTTCTTTCTTGGCAACGTGAGCGAAGATGTTGCCGTAGCGCTTCTTATTAACAATAAGAGCAAGAGCAAGAAGTATCGGCTGGATGTACATGAGCATCTGCACTTTACCAACCAGCGTGGACGAACCTAAACCATCATGCATCGACGGATCCCAGGAGATGATCTTCGGGCCGATGACTGCGATGAAGATAACAACGCAGAGACGCTCTATAGTGGTGTAGATACCGATTGCGGTACCGGCACGCGGGCCGGAAACCTCGGGGAGCTGCAGAAGGAGTACCTTCGGAGCCGGGAGGCAGCAGCCGTATAAGAGACCGGACGTTGCCATCGAAATGCAAGCGTATACGTAGCTGTACGAGAACCACATGATGGTAACGAGCGTGATCGCGCCGATAGCGCAGAATATTGCGGCAACGCCCCACCATTTCTGAATTCCCAGCCTTGCAAAGAGCAGAGGAACGAGTACGTAGCAGCACATTGATACGCAGTTGGAGAATGCGGGGATGGTACCGGATACTGACGGGTCAAGTCCCCATCCCGGGTCGGTCTGATAAACGTAGTTCTGGAACGCCATGATAGCATAAACGAAGCCTACGAAGAAGCCGTTTGCAATGACGTAAATCCACACGCTGGGAGTTGAAGCAACACCCTTGATGTTCTTGCCGAAGGAAAGGTCTTCCTTCGTAAGTATTGCCGATGCAAGAGCCGCATCCTCGCTCTTTCTGTCCTTAACAAGGAAGATGGCGAGAACTGCAACTAAAACGCAGCAGATACCGGTTACAACATACATGGTTTTCCAGCCGCCGATCGCCATTGCGAGCTTCCAGCCGGCAACGTTTGCAACGAGCTGACCGCAGGGGCTTGCGGAGGTAAGTATACCGTTTGCAAGTGCGATCTGCTTGCCGTCGAACCACAGCGAGATGAGCTTAACGCAGGTAGGAACGTAGAATGCGCTGAGCACGCCGTAGAGTATCATCAGAACATAGAAGAATATGAAGCCCTGTGCTACGCCGCGTAATGCGAATACCACGCCTACGAGGAAGATTTCCAAAACATATAACTTCTTAACGCTGAACTTGTCGAGTAAGAATCCGGCTACGAAAACGAACCAGATCATACCGAGGAACATTGCGTTCGAAATGGCGGAGCCCTGCGCTGCGTCCCAACCCATATCAGTGATCATCGGGTTAAGTGCAACGTTGAAGAACTGGTTGGTAAATCCTAAACTGAAGAAGTAGAACAGGAAGATACACAACATAACGCGCCATTTGGTGCCATTGCTGACGCCTTTTGAAGCAATAGCTTCTGACATAAAGATTTCCCTCCTTAAAAAATTGAATGATATAATTGTATAATAAGCGTTGGTCACGCCTACAAACTAAGTTTTTTGCCAAAATTTTGCCGAAAGATATAGGAAATGAGCATATGATTCATATAGAATCACGCGATTTTCGCATAAAATATAGATTTCTGTATGCTTAATATACTCTTTTTAAGTCTGTTATGTCAATAGTTTTCCATATATTATCCATAAAAAACGTCATTATAATACAATTAAGAATGTGCTGCAGTATAATAATTACAGATAATTACAGTATAAATACATATTATAAGAAATTATGGTGAACAAACTAATATTTTCCGATAATAATAAAATACTACAAAATATCAAAAAATACTAAGCAATAGTTACGGTCATTTATACGAAAAAAGAATTAGGATTTATTTACGAAAAAAAGAGCAAAAAAACTGCGAGGGAGCCGCGCCTTTCGGCGGACTCCCTCGCGTTTTTTGTAGAAACGCTTATTATGTCATTCTTGTTTTTAACCGAAGATCATTAATCGGTCTCCGCGCCGTGCTGTGCGGCCAGCGAGCCTTCCTTCTTTGCAACGTGTGCGAAGATGTTGCCGTAACGCTTCTTATTAACAAGGAGAGCAAGAGCAAGAAGTACAGGCTGAATGTACATCATCATCTGCAGCTTGCCAACGAACGGGGACATGCCCGGAACGGAAGGATCCCAAGCGAGGATCTTCGGACCGATAATGCCGACGAATACAACAACGCATATGCGCTCCAAAGTGGTGTAGATACCCATTGCCGTACCTGCACGCGGGCCGGAAACCTCGGGGAGCTGAAGCATAAGAACCTTCGGAGCCGGGAGGCAGCAGCCGTAGAGCAGACCGGAAACGGCCATCGAAATGCAAGCGTAAACATAGCTGTAGGACCACCACATGATGGTAACGAGCGTAACAGCGCCGATAGCGCAGAAGATAGCCGCAACGCCCCACCACTTCTGGATCTTGAGTCTTGCGAAGAGTAAAGGTACAATAGTGTATGCGCACATCGATACGCAGTTGGAGAATGCCGGTATGGTACCGGATACGGTCGGGTCGAGGCCCCATCCGGGGTCAGCCTGATATACATAGTTCTGGTAAGCCATGATTGCATAAACGAAGCCTAAGAAGAATCCGTTTGCTATGCAGTAGATCCAAAGGCTGGGAGTTCCCGCAACGCCCTTGATGTTCTTGCCGAGCGAAAGGTCTTCCTTCGTGAGTATTGCCGATGCCAAAGCTGCGTCTTCGCTCTTTCTTTCCTTTACGAGGAAGATAGAGAGAAGTGCAACCACTATCATGATTATACCGGTCACAACGTACATCGTTCTCCAGCCGCCGATTGCCAGCGCGATCTTGAAGCCGACAACGTTTGCAACGAGCTGTCCTGCCGGGCTGGCGGAGGTAAGTATACCGTTCGCGAGAGCGATCTGCTTACCGTCGAACCACAGCGAAACGAGCTTCATTACCGTGGGGATGTAAAATGCGCTGAGCACACCGTAAACAACCATCAGAGCAAAGAAGAATACGAATCCCTGAGCCACGCCTCTTAATGCGAATGCAACCGCAACGAGGAATATTTCAACGACGAACATCTTCTTAACGCTGAACTTGTCGAGGAAGATACCGGCCACGAAAACGAACCAGATCATTCCTATGAACATTGCATTGGCGATGGACGAGCCCTGAGTTGCATTCCAGCCCATATCTTCGATCATGGTCTTAAGAGCTACGTTGAAAAACTGGTTCGTAAAACCGAGGCCGAAGAAGTAGAACAGGAATATGCACAACAGGATGCGCCATTTGGTGCCGCTGCTGACGCCTTTTGAAGCTAAAGCTTCTGACATAAAAATTCCCTCCTTAAAAAATGAATGAAATAATTGTATAATAAGCGTTGATTACGCCTACAAACGATGCCATAAATCCCCGAAAACATGTTTTTTTCCATAAAAAAGCATGTTTTTTATATATGCACAATGCTTATTTTATTATCTTTAATATATTATCTTTGGGGGCAAATGTCAATATTTTTTCAGACAATTTCCACAATAAGCATCATTTTATATCCCTTAATATGTAAATATTAACAAAAAACCGCTCGTATAAAAGAATTAAATATTAAGAAATTATGAATTTCTTGAAACAAGAAGCGCGGAAAAATAATAAAAAAAGACTATAAAAAAATAATACTTTATAACTATATACAGATAATTATAAAGTATCCTTATGTATAACCATATATGACGAGCAGATATAATACTTTTGTCCTTTATAAAAAGCCCCGGGAGAGCCGCACCTGTTCGGCGGGCTCCCCTGGAACATGGCAAAACAACCGATATCAAAATACGCAAAAAGTGAAGAAGACCGCGCTTTTGCGCGGCCCTCTTCGGGGTTATATTAAAATATGGTGAAAGGATGGGCGTATTATTTGTTCGGGTTCTCGACCCCGATTCTCTCGAAGACGAAGTCGGGCAGGGCGCTTACGTCTACCTGATAGTAGAGCGTATTCGTCGTGCCTCCCGCATTGGTCACGACCTCCGTCTGATAAAAGGCCTCTTCAAAGCTTGCGGCGGACATGCGCGGATATTCTCTGAGCGCACCGTAAACATGGGCTATCTCTTCGGGATCCGTTATGCTTACCGTGTTCTCTTTATTATAATCCTCATCCGTCCATTCGCCCTTTAAGGGAGTGAATGCATCTATATTCGCATACAGGCGTATAAGGTTTATATCGGATACGCTTATCTGCGAAAGCTCGATCCCGCACTGAGCGGCCGCCTCAATAGTATTATGATAGTAGGATTTTACGGGATAGCTCGTGTTTGTTTCATCCACGGATCCGCTCGCAGGGTACGCGTAGTCTACGATGACGTCGTCGTCTGCGGCGTTCACCTTTTTGCCGTTCTTATCGACGAGCAGCGCGGTAAATTCAATGCTGCCTATCGACGGCTTCTGAAGCCCGGGAGAGAACGGCGTTTCATCTGCCAGAACGTCGGCCTTGAGCGCGTCTATTATGAGCTTTGCCTGATTTTTGTCGGTAATCTTATGCGAATTGCCGTAAACGTCAACGACGGAGAGCTTTTCGGGATATACGAACATCTCCTCGTTAAGTATTGCGAAGGTGTTGCGCTTTCCCTCCTCGCTTGCAAGCAGGCGGGGCAGATACGTTTCGTAAGCCTCGGGCGTGAGCAGATATCTCCTTGTAAGCTCGCGGCCGCCAAGGTCGTATATTATCTCGGTATTTATCGTGTAGTAATACTGGCCCACTTCGTATTTTTCGGGCGTGTCGGGCGTCTGCCGGTAGAGCGGGGGATTTTCCGTTCTGTCCGTCGTGAAGCTGTAATTGGAGCCAAACTTCGCGTCGATGCACGAGCGGTGTATTTTGTATATAAGCTCCTTGTTTTCGGGAGTCTTGTAGCCGGTGCCGTACTGCGGGCCGGAATTCCGATAGCCGAAGGGGTCGAAGTATACTGCCGTTACCTCGTCGGGCTCGGGCAGACGCTTCTGATATCCAAAGGCGTCGAAGGTGAGCGCCATGGAGCCTGCGAACACGATGACGAGCAGCACTATAAAGCCGCGTCTGCCCGTTTTTATGGCGCGTATATCCTTGTGGATAATTGCGTGTATAACGAGGTACGCTATGGCCGCGCCGACAAGATATCCCACGATAAGCGAAACGATGTTTCTTCTTGAGTCCATAAGATATATGCCGGAGCCGAAAAGCACGGCGAAAAGTATCGAAAGGATATATTTTATTATCGGCTTTGCCGCGCCGAACGCTATCGTCGAGGTCGTGTTCTCGCTTCGTCTGTTCTGATAGAGCAGGCACGAAAGAAGGAACATCACGGCGATAAATACGATATACAGTACCGTGGGAAGCGCCTGCGGGGCGTACACGCCGTCTATGGCGCCTCTGAACACGTAGAAGGCTGGCGATATGTCCATAAAGAAGGTCGCGTCGGAGGGCATATTATAGCCGTACATCCATATCGAAGCCGTGCCCGTGACAGCAGCGTAGAATATCATGGGAAGCGACGAGAAAATGTAGGTAAGTATCGCCATCACTATAACGCTGCCGGAGAGGATCGAGAAAAAGCACGCCACGGCGAAGAATATCGACAGATACAGCACCGACTCAATAAGCCACAGAAGCATCTGCGACACGGGTATATACAGCCACAGTCCCGAACTCGTTATTATTATCGCGCTTATTACACATGTGAGTATAAGCGGCAGCGTATATAAAAGAAGGCCCGAAAGCGCGTTGAGCGACAAAAGCTTTGCGCGCTTTATCGGCAGCGCATGCACGGTGTCCGTGCTTTTTCTTTTGTTCATGTATGAGAACAAAAGACCTGCGATGAATACGGGGATTATTGCAAAGGCGACGGCCTCGGCTCCGCCCGTGAAGTTAAAAAGATTGTAGGTGTATATATCGGACACTCTGACGCCCTGCTCGGCGGCGCGCTCGACTGCCCACAAAAGCTCGTTTTGTATGCTTTGAAGCGATACTAAAAGCTTAAACGGTATCGCAAAGAACAGCGCGATGAAATAAAGCGCGCTCACCCACCAGAAGCGGCGCAGGTTTTCTTTTACGAGCGCGCCGTTACTGCATTTTTTCGAGGTCATAGCCTGCCACCTCCATTTCGTATATAAATACTTCCTCCAGCGTAAGCGGGATCATTTCAAGTATCGTGGGATCGAACGCCTTCATGCGCTCCATCACCTCGTCCTCGCTTCCGCGCACTATCATGAGAATAACGCTGCCGCGCTGCTCGAAGTGCATATATTCGATCTTGTCGAACGCCTCCTTCGGCGGCGGCTCGCGAAACGCCATCTGTATCTTATGAACAGACAGACGCATATCGTCTATATCGCGCTCGAAGATGATATGACCGTTGTGCAGAAGGCCTATGTGGTCGCACATATCCTCAAGCTCTCTTAAGTTATGCGACGTCATGATCACAGTGACCTCGCGATCGGCTATCTCTTCCATTAAAAGACGCTTCACAAGATGGCGCATAACGGGGTCGAGCCCGTCGAACGTCTCGTCGAAGAAATAATAGTCGGGCTGCGTAGACATGCCGAGAAGTATGGCCGCCTGCTTCTGCATGCCCTTTGAAAAGTTCTTTATCGGGCGCTTGGGCGGCAGCTTGAACACGTCGAGAAGCTTTGAAAAGCGCTCGTCGCTCCAGTTCGGATAAAATATCTTATAATAGCGCGCCATGTCCTTTATCGAATAATTCGAGATAACGAACGGGTCGTCGGACAAAAAGAACGTGCGCCCTTTGTTGTATATATTCTCAAACACGGGCTTGTCGTCTATCTTTATAAGGCCGCTGTCCGGCTTGTATATGCCCGAAAGCATTCTAAGAAGCGTTGACTTGCCGCTGCCGTTCGAGCCGATAAGTCCGTATATTGAGCCTTTTTTGATAGAGCATGAAAGGTTGTCTATGGCCTTTACGCCCGGAAAGGTCTTGCTTACGCTTACTGCCTGTATCATTTTGTCACCTCTTTCGCATTTGTGTACGCCGCCCTCACTTCGTTAAGCGCTCTTTCTTCGGGCACGCCCAAAGATGCGGCCGTCTGAGCGAGAGCGTTAAGTTCAGAGAGCACTTCTTCCTGCTTTTCCTTGCCTACTACCTTTAAATCGGGAGATATGAAGCTCCCGCGTCCCGGCACGGAATATATTATGCCGTTCTGTTCAAGCTCGGAATACGCCTTTGTTATAGTATTGGGGTTTATGCCTATTAGCTTTGCAAGCTGGCGGACGGACATTATCTGGCTGCCGGGCTCGTATATGCCCGTAAGGGCAAGCGTTTCTATCTGAGTATATATCTGCTTATAGATCGGCACACGGCTTTTTACGTCAATGTCTATCACTCGCTGCACCTCCTTTACCGTGTTAGGTGTACTATAACGAGTAGTACAGTTGTATTGTAAATGCATACGGCTCGTTTGTCAAGCGTTTTTTTGATTTATTTACAAAAGGCAGCGCGTTGCATTATAATATCAATAAACAGACGTTCATTTGACGGGAGGAAGATATTATGGCAGGCATAATAAGGCGCGCAAAGATAAACACCGTTTCATTCGACTATTTTTCCGACGGTTCCATAAAGCCCGCGTCATGTCAGCGCATTGCGCAGTCGATAGGCGAGGCGTGGGGCGTGGGCGACGGCTTCTACGTGCGCGATCTGATGAAAACGGGGCGCGTTCTGATGATGGCGGATACGGTGTGCGAGTTTGGAACGTCGAAAAAAGGTTTCGAAAGCTGTGTAAACGGCGAGTACTGGGCAAGCGACCCTGAGGGGCGTTTCATAAAATACAACGGATATTTTACCGATTCTGAGGGCGAGTTCGTTTTCGGTATAATAAATTATTTCATGGTAGTGGACTTAAAAGAAAAGCGGGCGCTCTATCCTAAAGATCTTGGTACGCCGTTAAGAGAGGGAGTGGACCGCTGCCCGATAAAAGACCCTTCTTTTAAAATAGACGCGGATATGCCGCTCGAATTCTTTGAAAAGCGCATCGTAAGACGCGGCGAGACGGATGCGCTGGGACACGTGAACAACTCTTATTATGCCGAATACGCTTTGGATACGTTCTCCGACGAGGATATACGGCGCGGCTTTGGGCGCATGGTGATACGTTACAGCGCGCAGTTAAGACGCGGCGACGAGATCACGATAATGAAGGGTTCGGATGAAAAACGTATATATATTAAAGGTATGAACTCGTTGGGAAAGACGGGATTTGAGGCGTATTTTGAAAGACGTTGACATAGTTTGTCAATAATCGTTTACAAAAGCGCCGGTTTTTAATATAATTATTTATTATAGTTTTTGCTTGGAGGAAGATATGGCAGGAAAAATATACACGTCAAAAATAAGCACCTTGTCCTACGATTACATGAAGGACGGCTCCTTCAATCCGACGTCGTGTCTGAGAGTCGCGCAGGCGATAGCGGAGGAGTGGAGCATAACGAACGGCTTTTATGTGCGCGACCTTATGAAGAGCGGCCGCGTCATTATGATGGTGGACAGCGTATGCGAATTCGGCGAAAGAGGACTTGACTACGAGGGGTACGTAAACGGCGAATATTGGCCGGCGCCGCCAAAAGGACGCCTTATACGCTGCAATTACAGATTTACGGACTCGAAGGACAGACTCATTTTCGGAATGGTTAATTATTATATGGCTGTCGATCTGAAAGAGAGGCGCGCGCTTTATCCCGAGGATCTGAGCACGCCGCTCACACGCGAATTTGCCGACGCGCCGTGCCCCGTAAAGAACCCCTCGTTCGAGATAGAGCACGACCTGGAGCTTAAAGAATACGAAAAGCGCGTCGTTCGCCGAAACGAGACGGACGTTTTGGGACACGTGAACAACACCTGCTACGCGCCGTTTGCAACGGATACGTTCACGGGAGACGATTTTGACCGCGGTTTTGGGCGCATGGTGATACGCTTCCTTTCGGAGCTTAGAAAGGGCGAGGAAATGAGCATAATGAAGGGCGAGGATGACAAGAAGATAATCGTAAACGGCATAAAACCCTCGGGAAAAACGAGCTTTGAGACGCTTTTCGAACGCAGATGACCTGCGCAACAAGGCTTGTTTTCACAGCAATATGCATAATTTTTTATATGAAAAAAATCAGCGTTCTAATTCAATATCGGTATTGACTTGACGGACATATTACGGTATATTTTATAATGTATGAGACTGTGCCGGAATATGGCCGTCTCTTTATTATGGCATTGTATCCCGCCGCTTTTTTGCCGCTGCGCTCACGCGGGATATAAGAACAACTGTCAATAACTATACAAAATAAATTTACGGAGGGCAAAGATGGACTATCAGAGCGAATACCAAAAGAAGCTGACGTCGCTTGAAGGCGCGTACAGCATGTTGAAGGACGGAGACCTGTTCTACGCCGGTACCGCAACGGCGGAGCCGGTGACCTTTTTGAAGCACATTCACGAGATGCACGGAAAGCTTCACAACCTTACGATGCATATCAACCTGGCGCTTGCAAACGTGCCGGCATACGACCCCAAGTACGCGGACATGTGGAACGTGCAGAGCTCGTTCTTCGCGCGTTTCTTAACGCCTCTTCAGAGAGCGGGCATGTCGACCTATATGCCGTCGCATTTAAGAAACATCGGCGTTGACCCCGAATATCGCTACAAGAACATAACCAATCAGCGCGTAAACGCATACGTGCTCGCGGTTTCCCCGATGGACAAGCACGGCTATTTCACCTCAAGCTCATACGCGTGCTACCACAGAACGTGGATGGACTATGCAGACAAGGTAATCGTTGAGGTAAACGAGAACGCACCGCGTACCTTTGGCGACACTTACATTCACATTTCCGAGGTTGACGCAATAATCCATTCCGAGGACAACAAAATAATCTATATGCCCATTAAAGAGCCCGACGAAGACGATAAGGCTATCGGCAAGCAGATCGCAGACCTCATCAAGGACGGCGACAACATCCAGCTCGGCATCGGCGGTATCCCCACCGCGTGCGCACGCGAGCTTGCAGTAAGAAAGGATCTGGGCGTTCACACCGAAATGTTAAACGACGGCCTTGTATATCTCGCAAAGGCCGGCGCAATCACCAACAAGAAGAAGAATTACTTCCCCGACAAGATAATCACCACGTTCTCCATGGGTACGAAGGACGTTTACGATTACATAGACGACAACCCGAACGTGCTCCATCTCGACGTTGCATACACGAACAACCCGAAGGTGTTCGCACGCAACGACAACGTTATTTCCGTTAACTCCTGCCTGCAGATAGACCTTATGGGCCAGTGCGCGTCCGAGGCTATCGGTACGAACCAGATTTCCGGCGTAGGCGGCCAGACCGAGACCGCGGTAGGCGCGAAGGAATCCCTCGGCGGCAAGTCGGTAATCGCTCTTCATTCCACGAGAATGTTAAAGCAGCCCGACGGCTCGAAGAAGATGGTATCGAACATAGTTCCCGTTCATCCGGCAGGCACCGTTATCTCGCTTATGAGAAACGACGTAGACTTCGTATGCACCGAGTACGGCATGGCTGCACTTCGCGGCGCAAGCTTAAAGGAGCGCTCGAAGGCTCTTATCAGCATAGCTCACCCCGACTTCAGAGCGGAGCTCGAAGAGCAGGCTAAGAAATGGTACCTCATGTAATAAAAAATTCAATATAAAGGAAGCAAACACATGGGAATCTACGAAGAGTATCAAAAAAAGAAAAAAACGCTCGACGAAGCCTATGCGCTGCTTAAAGACGGAGATTTTATCTGGACGTGCGAGGCAAGCGCCGAGCCGCTGACGTTCAAGCGTCATCTGCATGAGATGAGCGGCAAGCTTCACGGCCTCGTGATGTACGCCGGCCTTTCCTCCGAAAGACAGACGATATGCGACGACGAGTACGCAGACCTCATAAGCTTTGAGAGCCTGTTTTTCCCGAGATACCTCACCCCGCTTCAGAAGACGGGACGCGCCACCTACATGCCGATGCATTTAAGGAACGCCGGTCTCGATCCGCTTTACCGCTATAAGTACACGGGACGCCGTATAAACTTTATGGTGCTCACCGTATCGCCTATGGACAAGCACGGATATTTCACCTCAGGATCGACTGCGATAAACATCCGCGACCTCGTTGAATACGCGGACCACATCATAGTCGAGGTAAACGAAAGCAATCCGCGCACCTTCGGCGACACTTATATACATATAAGCGAGGTCGATACGATAATCGACAGCGAGGACAACAAGATAATTTATCTCCCCGTAAGAGAACCGGGCGAGACCGACCGCATAATCGGCAAGTCGATCGCGGGACTCGTTCAGGACGGCGACACGCTGCAGCTCGGCATAGGCGGCATACCCACTGCGTGCGCCGTAGAGCTTGAAAAGAAGAAGAACTTAGGCATCCATACAGAAATGTTAAACGACGGCCTCGTTCATCTTTTAAAATCGGGCGCTGTCACCAACACGGAAAAGAATTACTACAGAAACAAGATAATCACCACGTTCTCCATGGGCTCAAAGGATGTTTACGACTATATCGATAACAACCCGAACATCCTTCATCTGCGTTCGGCATACGTAAACAATCCGGCGATAATTTCGAGGAACGACAACTTCGTTTCGATAAATACGACGCTTGCGATAGACCTGATGGGTCAGTGCTCGTCGGAGGCTATCGGCACGAACCAGATCTCCGGCGTAGGCGGTCAGACCGATACGGCCGTGGGCGCGAAAGAGTCCTTGGGAGGCAAGTCGATAGTGGCGCTTCATTCGACGCGCGAATTAAAGCAGAAGGACGGCACGAAAAAGCGCGTATCGAACATATATCCCGTTCATCCGAGCGGAACGGCCATCTCGCTTATGAGAAACGACGTGGACTTCGTGGTAACGGAATACGGTATAGCGGCGCTTCGCGGCGCGAGCCTCAAGGAGCGCTCGAACGCTCTTATAAATATTGCCCATCCGGACTTCAGAGAAGAGCTTACGGCAGCAGCCAAGAAGTGGTACCTCATGTAGAGAGCTGCCGCGGAACGGAGGAAAGATGTACAAAGAGCAGTATTTAAAAAAATTAAAGACGCTTGAGGGCGTATACGATTCGATAAAGGACGGAGATTACATATTCTGCGGTACCGCGTCGTGTGAGCCGCTGACGTTTTTCAATCACTTTCACACGTTGCACGGCAAGCGAAAGGACCTTATTCTCCAATTCAACCAGCTTACAAGTCAGGCGCAGATGTTCGACGAGAAATATCATGACCTCTATTCGATAGAGAGCGGCTTCTTTTCCAAGAATTACAGAAAGCTGCACGAGTCGGGAATGGTCACGCTTATACCCATGCATCTTCGCTATATGGGACAGGAGCCCCCACTCAGATTGATGAGAAACGGACAGCGAATGAATATCGCTATCTTCTCCGTATCGCCCATGGATAAGCACGGATACTTCTCGACAGGTTCCACAGCCGGATATTATCGTGAGATCATAGATTTCGCAGACAGAGTTATAGTCGAAGTAAACGAGTCGTGTCCACGCACGTTCGGAGATACTTATCTTCACATATCGGAAGTAGACATGATCTACGAAAGCGAAGATCATAAGCTGTTTTACCCGCCGAAAGTACAGCCGTCCGAGACAGACAGGCTTATCGGCAGGGCGATAGCCGAGATAGTAAACGACGGCGACACGCTCCAGCTCGGCATAGGCGGCATACCGTCGGCCTGCGTTTCGGAGCTTACGCATAAGAAAGATCTCGGCATACATACCGAAATGCTGAACGACGGATTTGTGGATCTTATCAATGCCGGAGCGGTTACGAACAGGAAGAAGAATTACTTTCCCAATATAGTAGTGACCGCCTTTACGCAGGGCTGCAAGGAAACGTACGATTATATCGACAACAACCCCGGTGTGCTGCACCTTAGCTCCACGTTTACGAACTCGCCGTGGGTTGCTAAGAGAAATGAGAACTTCGTCGCGATCAACGCGGCTCTTATGGTCGACCTTATGGGACAGACGGCGTCCGAGGCTGTAGGAAGAATGCAGATATCCGGCGCCGGAGGTCAGGTGGACATGACGATAGGAGCAAAGGAATCGCCCGGCGGCCGCGCTGTGATCGCGCTGCACTCCACGCGCATGCTTGCGCGTCCCGACGGCACAAAGGAACGTATATCGACGATTGTTCCGACGCTTCCCTACGGGACTCCGGTCACGCTGTCGAGAAACGACGTAGACTTTGTCTGCACCGAGTACGGCATGGCGGCGCTCAGAGGCGCGAGCCTCAAGGAAAGAGCTTTGTCGCTCATAAATATTGCTCACCCGGATTACAGAGCAGAGCTTCTTTGGGAAGCTAAAAGATGGTATCTTATATAACACGTTTTATAAAAAATATTAACAGATTTATTATAATGGAGGATTAAATAATGAGCTACGAGGAAATGTACAGGCAGAAATTTACGACGTTGGACCACGTTTATTCGTTACTTAAGGACGGCGACTACATTTACTGCCTCAATTCGAGCGCAGAGCCGAGAACGTTTCTCGCACATCTGCATGAATTAAAGGGAAAAGTAAAGGATCTTCACTTCCAGATGGGTCTTACCAGCTTAAAGGCACAGGTATTCCAGGAAGAGTATTCCGAGATAGGCAACTTTGTAAGCTCCTTCTTCCCGCGTCACTTCACGCCCCTTCAGAGACAGGGCCGCGCGTTCTACATCCCGCTGCACCTTCGCAACACCGGTAAGGACGCTATATATCACTTAAAGCACATCGGCCAGCCGATAAACTACGTTGTACTCGACGTTTCTCCGATGGATAAACACGGCTACTTCACCTCCGGCTCCACGGCAATGGCTATGCGTATGTTCCTTGAGTATGGCTGTAAGATCGTAGTTGAGGTAAACGAGGCTTGCCCGCGTACCTTCGGCGATACTTACATCCACATCTCCGAGGTCGACTACATAATCAATTCGGAAGACAATAAGATAAACTATCTCCCCAAGATCCCGCCGTCGGATCAGGACAGACAGATAGGCAAGATGATCGCCGAGATGGTTAACGACGGCGACAACGTACAGCTCGGTATCGGCGGTATCCCGTCCGCATGCGCCGAGGAGCTCGTAAACAAGAAGGATCTGGGCGTTCACACCGAGATGCTCAACGACGGTCTCGTATTCCTTGCAAAGAACGGCGCTATCACGAATAGGAAGAAGAACTACTTCAAGAACAAGTTCGTGACCTCGTTCTCCGCAGGCTCGAAGGACGTTTACGACTTCATCGACGACAACCCGAACGTACTCCACCTTCAGGTCGCATTCGTAAACAGCCCCGAAGTATTCGCAAGAAACGACAAAGTTATCTCCGTAAACACCACGCTCCAGGTAGACCTTATGGGTCAGTGCGCGTCAGAGGCTATTCTTACGAACCAGATATCCGGTACGGGCGGCCAGACTGAGACTATCATCGGCGCTAAGGAATCGAAGGGCGGCAAGTCCATCATCGCTCTCCACTCCACCCGTGAGTTAAAGCAGCCCGACGGCTCGAAGAAGCGCATTTCCACCATACTCCCCGTACAGCCGCAGGGCACCGTTGTTTCCCTTACGAGAAACGACGTTGACTTCGTTGTTACAGAGTACGGCGTAGCTGCACTCCGCGGCGCGACCCTCAGAGAGCGCGCTCGCGCAATGATAGACATCGCTCATCCCGATTACAGGGCAGAGCTTGAAGAGCAGGCTAAGAGACTCTGGCTCCTCTGATTTAAAATACGCCTTACGTTTTGGCGGCGCGCACCGCGCGCCGCCAAAAAAATGTACCTTACAGTAAAAAAATTCAAAGCTTAAAGCCCGAAAGGAAATATGCAGCCATGAGCTACGAGGAAATGTACCGTGAGAAACTAAGAACGCTGGATGACGTTTACGCGATGTTAAACGACGGCGATTATATCTGCTGTCTTACGTCGAGCGCGGAGCCGAGAACGTTTCTTACGTTTCTGCACAGGCTCAAGGGCGTGAGAAAGAATCTTCATATTCAGGCCACCTTCACCACGATCCGGTTTTCTGAGATATATAAGGACGAATATGCCGACCTATGCGATTTTTCAAGCCCGTTCTTTCCGAGAACACGCGTACCCCTGCAAAGGAGCGGGCGTGCATCGTACATACCGATGCATCTGAGGAACAGAGGCGTCGATACGGTATATCATCTGAAGCAGATATCCCGTCCCATGAACTACGTTATAATAGCGGTCACTCCCATGGATAAACACGGATACTTCTGTTCCGGCTCGTGCGCCCTTGCGATGCGCACGTATCTTTCTTACGGCTGCAAGGTCATACTTGAAGTGAACGAAGCCTGCCCGCGCACCTTCGGAGATACTTATATTCACATTTCCGAGGTCGATTACATTTATAATTCGCACGACAACAAGATAAATTATTATCCCTCGCCCCCTCCTACGGACGAGGACAAAGAGATAGGCGGCATGATCGCCGATCTCGTGCATGACGGCGACACGATACAGTTAGGCATCGGCGGCATACTTTCGGGATGCGCAAACGGGCTTGTGAATAAGCGCGACCTCGGCGTACATACCGAGATGTTCAACGACGGCCTTATGAACCTTTATAACGCGGGCGCCATAACGAATAAAAAGAAGAGCTTATTTAAAAATAAGATCGTAGCGGCGTTTTCATCAGGCGCAAAGGAAGTATTCGACTTTGTGGACGACAATCCCGGCATGATTCATCTTGACGCGCTCTATGTGAACCATCCCGCGAACTTTTCAAAGAACGACAATATAATTTCAGTCAATACGACGCTCGCCATAGACCTTATGGGTCAGTGCTCGTCAGAGGCCGTGCTCACGGAGCAGATATCCGGCACGGGCGGACAGACCGAGACGATAATCGGCGCAAAGGAGGCGCACGGCGGCCGCTCCGTCATAGCGCTCCATTCGACGCGCGGGATAAAGCAGCCCGACGGCTCGAAAAAGTATATCTCTACGATAATTCCCGTTCATCCCGCTGGTACGGTAGTATCGCTTACGAGAAACGACGTCGACTTCGTATGCACCGAGTACGGCATGGCGGCGCTTCGCGGCGCAACGCTTCGCGAACGTGCGCAGGCGCTCATAAATATCGCGCATCCCGATTACAGAGAAGAGCTTACCGAGCAGGCAAAGCGGCTCTGGCTCATCTGAAATGGCAGACGAACCTATGTTCGGCATTTGGCGGCAGGCAGCACGCGGCCAAATGGCGAAATAAAAAAATCTGAATATAGGAATGATATCAAATGACGTATCAGGATATGTATAAAAAGAAGCTCACGACCATCGAGCACGTCTACGAGATGCTCGAGGACGGCGAGTATATAACCATCATAAACAACAGCGCCGAGCCACAGACCTTTTTAAAGCGCCTTCACGAGGCGCAGGGCAAGGTAAAGGGGCTTTGCGTGCAGATGGGCAACATTACGTTCACGCCCAAGTTCTTCGAGCCCGAATATAAGGAGCTTGCACACGTTGAGAGCACCTTCTTCGGCCGCAATTATTCTCCGCTTCAGACGCAGGGACGCTCCGCGTACGTGCCCGTACATCTTCGCAATTCCGCGAAGGACGTTATATATCACCTAAAGCGCATTAACCGCCCCATAAGGCGAATGGTAGTTTCCGTATCTCCGATGGACAAGCACGGCTATTTTTCCACCGCTACGAACGGCCTTGCGCCGAGAATGTGGCAGAAATACGCCGACGAGATCATAGTTGAGGTAAACGAGGCATGCCCGCGCACGTTCGGAGATACTCATCTTCACATTTCCGAGGTTACGGCGATATACAATTCCGACGAAAAGACGATATTCTACGCGCAGAAGCCCAATCCGTCGGAGATCGACAGGCAGATAGGCCGGGCCATCGCGGAAATGGTAAACGACGGCGACACGATACAGCTGGGTATAGGCGGCATACCGTCGGCCTGCGCGATGGAGCTTGCGCATAAAAAGGATCTCGGCATACATACCGAGATGTTTAACGACGGCCTTATGTACCTTTGCGAGTGCGGCGCCGTTACGAACAGAAGAAAAAATTACTTCAGAAACAAGATAGTCACCTCGTTCTCGGCGGGCACGAAGGAGCTCTTCGATTACGTTGACAACAATATGAACATACTCCATTTGGCTGTGGCTTATGTAAACCTGCCGGAGGTAGTTTCAAGAAACGACAACTTCGTATCCGTGAATACGACGCTTCAGGTCGACCTGATGGGACAGTGCTGCTCCGAGGCCATCCAGACGCGCCAGATATCGGGCACGGGCGGTCAGACCGAGACGATAATCGGCGCGAAGGAATCGCACGGCGGCCGCTCGATAATCGCGCTTCACTCAACGCGCGACATAAAGCAGCCCGACGGCTCGAGAAAGCGCATATCGAATATACAGTCCGTACATCCCGAAGGCGCGGTAGTATCGCTTTCGCGAAACGACGTCGACTTCGTATGCACCGAATACGGCATCGCCGCTCTTCGCGGCGCTACGCTTCGCGAGCGCGCACGTGCGCTCATAAACGTGGCGCATCCCGATTACAGAGCACAGCTTGAGGAGGACGCGAAGCGTCTGTGGCTTTTATAAGAATTAAACGAAAAACCAAGAAAACGCGGCGAAAGCCGCTTTTCTTTCGGTCGCTCACAGCGGAAAGGAATTAAAATGGATTTTATTGAGGCTGTAATATATACCTCGACCGAGGGCATAGAGATACTCACCGCCCGCCTTATCATGGCGGGCATACAGGGCTTCGTAATCGAGGATGCCGAGGATTTTCGCGACTTTTTAAAGGAGACGACGCCGCGCTGGGACTACGTGGACGACGAGCTTATGCGTACGATGTCGGATGCCGAATCGAAGGTAAAGCTTTATCTTACGAACGACGCGCAGGGAAAGGCAATGCTCGACACGGTATCGGGTGAGGTGCGCGCTTTAAAGGAAAGCGACGAAAGCGGCGCGTACGGAAGGCTTGAAATAGAGCTTTCAAACGTGCGCGAGGAGGACTGGGACGGCAACTGGAAGCAGTATTTCAAGCCGTTTGACGTGGGACGCCGCTTTACGGTCAAGCCCTCGTGGGAGGAATGCACGCTCTCAGACGGCAGGATAATACTTGAGATAGACCCCGCGTCGAGCTTCGGCACGGGATCGCATCATACGACAAAGCTTTGCCTTATGGCGCTCGAGGATACGGTCAGCCCCGGCGACCGAGTGCTCGACATGGGCTGCGGCACGGGAATTTTAGGCATCGCGGCCGCGCTTTTGGGCGCGGGCGAAGTCACCGCCGTCGACATAGAGGAGCACAGCGCAAAAACGGCGCTTGAGAACGCCGTAAAGAACGGCATACCGAAGGAACGCTTTACAACGTATTTCGGCAATATCCTAGAGGACGAGGCGCTCTGCCGCGCCATCGGCGGCGGATACGACGTTGTTGCGGCGAATATCGTCGCGGACGTAATAATCGCCATGAGAAAAAGATTTTTTGAGTTCTTAAAGCCGGGGGGCACGCTCATAGTTTCGGGGCTTATCTCTCAGCGCGCGGACGAGGTGGAACAGATGCTTAAAAATACGGGCTTTGCTGTCATCAAAAAGAGCTCGCTTTCCGATTGGTGCGCCATTGTGATGGAAAAGTGAAATTTTCGAAGCGGCGATAAAAATATAGACAAATCATATTCGGTTTAGTATAATAAGCTGTATGCATGAAGACAGGAGTTTTTTCATTGCCGAAATTCTTTGCGGAACCTTTTAAAATAGGAAACGACAGAATAATAATAGATACGGACGACGTTTCGCACATAACGAAGGTGCTGCGCCACAGGAAGGGCGACGTAATAACGGTGTGCGACGGCATGAAAAGCGACTATACCTGCAGGATCTCCGAAATCACGCGCGAGATCGTGGTCTGCGATATTCTTGAAAAAAGGGCGAATACGGCAGAACCGTCGCTTGCGCTTACGCTGTTTTTGGCGCTCCCGAAGGGAGATAAGGCCGATTTCGTAATACAGAAATCGGTGGAGCTCGGCGTTTCGCGCGTCGTTATGTTCGAGGGCGAGAACAGTGTGGCAAAATGCCCGAAGGACGCGCGCGAGGTCAAAAAGAAGCTTGATAAGTGGCAAAAGACGGCGCGCGAGGCGGCAAAGCAGTGCGGACGCGGAATAATACCGGAGGTCTCGGGCATATTTACGTTTAAAGCGGCGATAAAAGAGGCCGAAAGATGCGGCACGGTCGTCTTTCTTCACGAAAAGGAGAAAAACGGCGCCGTAGACGACGCGGTCGCGCGCGGTGTGAAGAGCGCGGCGCTTTTTGTGGGGCCCGAGGGCGGATTTTCACCGGCAGAGGCCGAATACGCGTCGTCGCACGGCGCGCACATCGCGGGACTCGGCAGCCGCGTACTGCGGCTTGAAACGGCGGCGCTGGCCGTACAGGCCGTGATCATGCATATCACGCATAACTTATAAAGGAGAGGATATTCTTGGCGAGAAGAGGCGAGAAGAAAATAATCGTTGAAGACGAAAAGCAGAGGAAGGAAAACGTCATAGGTTCGAGACTGCTTGCGCTTCTGGCTTTATCGGTCGCGTATATTTTCATTTTGATGTTCCTTTACAATTCGATAACGGGGATAACCAATATCGTAATGGGATTTGCGGCGATAAAGGTCATATTCTACGTTTCGGCGGCGCTGCTTGCGGCCTCGCTCGTATTTTTCATCGTGCGGCGCGTAAGAAAGACGGACGAGGAGTACAAGATCGTAACGGGCGGCAATGCGCTTGCCACGTTCATCGTGTTCTTCGCGGCTTCGGCGCTCATATACAAGTACGATGTGTCCGCGATAAAGGTCATGTACGTTGTTATTCCCGTGTGGTTCCTTATATACATGATATACAAGCTGTATATGAGAGAGTTCTTCACGGTATCTCTCACGACGGCGATAGGCGGCGCGCTGCTTTACTTTATGTATCGTTTGAGCTTTGCGGCAGCGGGCGTCGATGGGTCGTTCTCATCGGCTCTTAAATCGTTCGAAACAGGCTTTTTGATAATCTTTATCGCCCTTGCCGTTATAGAATGCGTCATCATAGCGCTGTCGAAGAAGAATCAGGGAAGGCTGACAAAATCGAAGACGTCTAAGCACATAGCGTCGCAAAATGCGTCATACCCTCCTCTTTTCATAGCGCCGGCTATATTTGCAGCCTGCCTTATAGTTTCGCTGTTCTATTCGCAGATACTCTTTTACGGCATATTCGTGCTTGCGGGCTTCTGGTTCATAATGTTTATATATTATACTTATGTCATGATGAAGAAATAGTATTTGACGGCTTCTGCGCCGGGAAACATTCGTTTTCCGGCGCATTTCGTATTTTGTAAAGAATCTTTTAATTCGGGACCGAACCACTTGACGCGACAGGGCATACGTTATATATTTAATTCGGTACCGAATTAAATATATTGAAAGGAAGATATGTGTGGCAAAGACAAAGGAACAGATAATAATTGAAAAGCTGAGAAAAACGGGGCACAAGGCGCGCATGGGCATTTTAGCCGGATACGACGCGCCTATGGACAAGATGCCGCCGCACGGTATGCACAAGATGCCGCCGCATATTGCACAAAGGCTCGGACACAAGATGCCGCCTCCGGGATTTCATCCTCCCTTCGGCCACAGGCCGTCCGCGCCGTTCTTCCACCGGGAGCTCATACTTATGATACTTCTCGACGCGGGTGAGGGCGGCATGCGTCAAAAGGATATAGCAAAGGAGCTGGGGATAAACCCGTCCTCGCTTTCAGAGCAAATAGACCGTCTGGAAAGCGACCGCTATATCGAGCGCAGGGCAAATCCCGAGGACAAGCGCTCTACGCTTATCGTGCTTACCGAAAAGGGGCGCGCACGCGCGTACGAGGTCGCAGACGAGCGCCAGAAGGCAGCGGCACAGTTTTGCAAAAGCCTAACGGAGGACGAAAAAGACACGCTGATAGCGCTGCTTGAAAAGCTTATTGCGGACTGAGAGAGAAAAACATTTGTAATTAAAAGTCATATTGACAATTTAGGCCTTGTTTGAAATAATTATTAAGATGTTTCATAATCTGCACCACGGGAGAGTGGGTATATGCTTAAACTTACAGGATATTTAAAACCTTATATAGGGCTTATCATATTGTCGCTCATACTTTTGTTTACACAGGCGATGTGCGACTTAAATCTGCCTAATTACATGGCAAATATCGTAAATACGGGAATACAGCGCGCAGGCGTAGAGTCGTTTGCGCCAAAGCGCATAGACGAAGAGGCTTTAAAGCTTATTTTAAGCGTAAGCTCAGACAAAGACTCCGAGGTCTTGGCAGCTTCCTATGAAAAAAGCGATAACGAGGCCGGCATATATATTTTAAAGGAAACAGCAGATACAGAAGCCGTAGAGCGCACCGTATCGCTTGCGGCGCAGACGCTCACCGTTCTTTCGCAAAGCGAAGACAACAAAGACGCCGACGTGCTTTTATCGGCAGATGTAAGCGATATGGCGCGTGTGCTCGCGGCGGCCGATGAAGCGGCAAAGGCCGAGGAGTCGGTGCGCGAGCAGAATGCCGTTACCCTGGTGCGTGCGATTTATACGCGCGCAGGGGGCGACGCTGATAAGGCGCAGATGAGCTTTATTTATAAAAGCGGAGGCGTAATGCTGCTCGTTTCGCTTTTGGGCGTTGCGGCGGCGATAGGGGTGGGCTTTTTCTCGTCGCGCGTAAGCTCCGCCGTTGCAAGAGATCTAAGGCGCGATCTGTTCAATAAGGTCGAAAGCTTTTCAAACGCCGAATTTGACAAATTCTCTACGGCGTCGCTCATAACGCGCACGACGAACGACATAACGCAGATACAGCTCGTTACGACGCTGGCCATGCGCATAATGATCTACGCGCCGATAATGGGCATAGGCGGAGTAATAATGGTAGTGAGCCGATGCGTCTCAATGACGTGGATAGTCGCGCTTTCGGTTGGCATACTCATCGCTATGATAATAATCATATTCTTTATCGCGATGCCGAAGTTCAAAATAATTCAGAAGCTTATAGACAAGCTTAATCTCGTTGCGCGCGAAAATCTGACGGGAGTTACCGTAATGCGCGCCTTCGGAAGCGAGGAGTTCGAGCATGAGCGCTTTGATAAAGCCAACGCGGCTCTTACAAAGACAAATCTCTTTATAAACCGCGTAATGGTATTTATGATGCCGATGATGATGCTCATTATGAATCTTACCATGCTTTTAGTGCTTTGGGCAGGCGCGGGAAGAATAAACACCGGAGAGCTCATGGTGGGCGACGTGATGGCGTTTTTACAGTATGCCATGCATATAATAATGTCGTTCTTTATTATATCCGTTATGTTCATCATGGTGCCGCGCGCAAGCGTTGCGGGCGACAGAGTATACGAAGTGTTAAAGGAGGAGCCCGGCATAAAGGACTGCGATACGCCGAAAGAGATGATAAAGGATATGCGCGGCGTAGTAGAGTTTGACCATGTTTCATTTAAATACGGGAGATCGGGACATGATGTGCTCAGCGACATAACATTTACGGCGTATCCGGGACGCACGACAGCCATTATCGGCGCAACGGGAAGCGGAAAGACGACGCTGTTAAACCTGATACTGCGCTTTTACGACGTAAGCTCCGGAGCCGTAAAGGTGGGCGGCGTTGACGTAAGAGACTTAAAGCAGAGCGAGCTTCGGCGTGAGATAGGATATGCGCCGCAGAAGGGACTGCTCTTTTCGGGCACGATAGAATCCAATCTTAAATTTGCAGAAGAAGACGCGTCAAAAGACGATGTACAGCGCGCCGTAGAGGTATCCCAGGCGGCGGAGTTCGTATATAAAAAAGACGACGGCATACTTTCTCCTATAGCTCAGGGCGGCTCCAACGTGTCGGGCGGACAGCGCCAGAGACTCAGCATAGCGCGCGCAATACTCAGAAAGGCGCCGATATATATATTCGACGACAGCTTCTCCGCGCTCGATTTTAAGACGGATGCGCGCCTTCGTGCCGAGCTGAAACGTTACGTTAAGGAAGCAACGGTAATAATCGTAGCGCAGAGGATAAGCACGATAATGGACGCAGACCAGATACTCGTGCTCGATGAGGGCAGGATAGTCGGCGCGGGACGCCATGACGAGCTTATGGCGTCGTGCAGGGTATACCGCGAAATAGCCGCATCTCAGCTTGGAACGGAGGCGGTGTAAATGCAGGGAAGAGGACCGATGAGAGCCATGCCGCACGGGCGCGGCGCGAAGGATTTTAAGGGAACGTTAAAGAAGCTCATAAAATACATGAGCGACTTTAAGCTGATGCTGCTTGCGGTCGTAATATTTTCCGTAGCATCCACCGTGTTCACCATAATAGGTCCCGCGATACTTGGCACTATCACTACGCGCATATACGAGGGCGTTATGCTCATGGCGCAGGGAGCGGGAGGCATAGATTTTGAGGCGATAATAAAAACGGCTTTGCTGCTTATAGGGATATATCTTTTAAGCGCGCTGTTTTCATATCTTCAGGGTTTTTTCATGTCGTCGGTTTCGATGAAGGTGACGTATAATCTTCGCCGCGACATATCCGATAAGATATCGCGCCTGCCGCTTTCATATTTTGACGGCAAAAACTTCGGCGAGGTGCTTTCGCTGATAACGAACGACGTTGACGCCATAACGAACAGCTTAAATCAAAGCCTTACGCAGATAATCTCATCGATAGTAACGCTTGTAGGCGTATTCATAATGATGCTTTTGATAAGCCCCGTTATGGCGATAGTGACGCTGTGCATAATACCGCTTTCGGCGCTTGTAATGATGCTTATAGTAAAGCGTTCTCAAAAATACTTCACAGATCAGCAGCGCTATCTCGGCCATGTGAACGGCCATATTGAGGAAATGTATTCGAGCCATGTAGTAGTAAAGGCTTTCGGAGCGGAAAAAAAGTCGGCGGATTCTTTTGACAGATTAAACGGAGAGCTTTATACTTCGGCGTGGAAATCGCAGTTCTTGTCGGGACTTATGCACCCGATAATGATGTTCATAGGCAATCTCGGATATGTGGCCGCAACGATAATGGGCGGATACTTCGCAATTACGGGACGCATCACGGTCGGCAGCATTCAGGCGTTCATACAATACGTGAAGAATTTTACGCAGCCGCTTTCGCAAATTGCAAACATCTCAAACGTGATACAGCAGACGATAGCCGCCGCAGAGCGCGTATTCGAGTTTCTTGAGGAGACTGAGGAAGCGCCGGACGACGCCGAGCCCGCCGATGCGTCAAAAACACAGGGCAATGTAAGCTTTGACCATGTGCGTTTCGGATATTCCAAGGACAAGATCATCATAAAGGATTTTACCTCAAATATAAAGAAAGGACAGAAGGTGGCCATAGTAGGCCCTACGGGCGCGGGCAAAACTACGGTAGTAAATCTTTTGATGCGCTTTTATGAGTTAAACGGCGGCGCGATACTTATTGACGGAGAGAATATAACGCGATTTAAGAAAAAAGACCTTCGCGCACAGTTTGCCATGGTAACTCAGGAGCCGTGGCTTTACAGCGCAAGCGTGCGTGAGAATATACGCTACGGACGGCTTACCGCGACCGACGAAGAAGTGGAAAACGCGGCAAAGGCAGCTTCGGCGCATCACTTTATCATGACGCTGCCCCAAGGCTATGATACCGAGCTTAACGAGGAGTCGTCAAACGTATCGCAGGGACAAAAGCAGCTTTTGACGATAGCGCGCGCCGTGTTGGCCGATCCTAAGATACTTATATTGGACGAAGCGACAAGCTCCGTAGATACGCGCACCGAGGCGCTTATACAGAAGGCGATGGATAATCTTATGAAGGGGCGCACAAGCTTTATTATCGCGCACCGTCTCTCCACGATACGCGACGCCGACATGATACTGGTAATGAATGAGGGCGATATCATAGAGCAGGGCACGCACAAAGAGCTTTTGGAAAAGAAAGGATTTTATTACGAGCTGTATAATGCGCAGTTCGCAGGAGAAGATCTAAAAACAACAAAATAACACTTTTTTTAAAATCACTTGAAATAGCTCGATAATATTGATATTATGTTTATATAGAACATGGTATTGAAAAGGAGTGAAAAGAAATGCCACTGGTTACGACGACGGAAATGTTTAAAAAGGCCTATGAGGGCGGATACGCCGTGGGTGCGTTCAACGTCAATAATATGGAGATTATACAGGGTATAACAGAAGCTGCTATGGAGGAGAAAGCGCCGCTGATCCTTCAGGTATCGGCAGGTGCGAGAAAATACGCAAAACATGTTTATCTTGTAAAGCTTGTCGAAGCTGCGCTGGAGGATACAGGTCTTCCCATTGCGCTTCATCTTGATCACGGAGAAGATTTTGAGATATGCAAGTCGTGCGTTGACGGCGGCTTTTCTTCGGTAATGATCGACGGCTCAAAGCACAGCTTTGAGGACAATATAAAGCTGACGAAGCAGGTAGTTGATTATGCGCATGCTCATGGAGTAGTCGTAGAGGGCGAGCTCGGTAAGCTTGCGGGCATAGAAGACAATATAAACGTGTCAGAGAAAGACGCAATGTTCACCGACCCCGCTCAGGCACAGGAATTTGTTGAGCGCACGGGCGTCGATTCGCTTGCAATAGCAATAGGCACCTCGCACGGCGCGTATAAATTCAAAGGCGAGGCAAGACTTCAGTTCGATATCCTTGAAGAAGTGGGCAGAAGGCTGCCGGGCTTCCCGATAGTGCTTCACGGAGCATCATCCGTTATGCCGGAATACGTTGAGATAATAAACAAATTCGGCGGACAGATGCCGGGCGCAAAGGGCGTGCCGGAGGAGATGCTGAGAAAGGCAGCGGGCATGGCCGTATGTAAGATAAATATCGACACCGATCTTAGACTTGCAATGACGGCTTCGATAAGACAGTATTTCGTTGAGCATCCCGAGCATTTTGACCCGAGACAGTATTTAAAGCCGGCGCGCGCAAATATAAAAGAAGTCGTAAGACATAAGCTCATAAACGTGCTCGGCTGCGCAGGCAAGGCATAACAAGTAATTTAAAAATCGCCGCAAGAATTTTCTTGCGGCGTTTTTATATTTGCTATAATGCGCATTATTCGTCTTTTAATATCATTTCATAAGCTTCGTTACGCTTAAGCCCCGTTTCTTTCATTACGGCGGCCAGGATATCGCGGTTAGATGCTTTTTCTTCTCTTAGGCGCGAAATTATCGCATGCGCGCGCTCTTTTTCTCCGGCTTCATCTTCTTTTAATGCTTTAAGCGCTTCTGCTTCGCCAAGCCCTTCAACGACGAGAACAAATTCGCCGAGCGGCTTTAAGTCCTCGTATTTTTTTATGGCTTCGCCTATAGTCATGCGCACTGTCTCCTCGTATTTCTTCGTAAGCTCGCGCGAAAGCGATATGCGCCGGTCGGGTCCGAATGTGTCGGCAAGATCGCGAAGCGTCTGAGCAAGCTTGTGAGGAGCCTCATAAAATACCATTGCGCGCTTTTCGTTCTTTAAGGCAGAAAGATGCTCTCTGCGCCGTCTGTTCGACACCGAAAGGAACCCCTCGAAGGTAAATCTGCCGCCGCCGAGCCCTGACGCGGCTGCTGCGCATACTACTGCGCTGGGCCCCGGTATCACCTTAACTTCTATGTCGTTATCATGACAAAGGCTCACGAGCTCCTCGCCGGGATCGGATATGGCGGGCATGCCCGCATCGGTCACGAGCGCACAGCTTTTGCCTTCCTCCATAAGCGTTAAAAGCTCTTCGCCGCGGGCACGCTTGTTATGCTCATGATAGCTTACGAGCGGCTTTTTTATATCAAAGTGATTAAGCAGCTTAAGTGTGTTTCTTGTATCCTCGGCGGCTATTATATCTGCCGATTTAAGAGTTTCTATCGCACGAAACGTCATGTCGTCAAGATTGCCTATCGGCGTACCGACGAGGTATAATCTGCCTTTTTGCATATTTATGCCCTTTCGTATATTGCGTTTATTTCGTCAGTGTAGCTGCCGTCCGAATTATGGATATACAGCGGAGGAAGCATTATGCACGACGGGTGCGCTCCCTTTTGCCCCTCTATGAGCAGCATCGAGGCGTTCTGTCCCGCCTTCGGATGTACGGCTCGGAGCCGTTTCGGCTCGATTGTGTATCTTCTCATCGAGGTGATTATGTCGGCTATCCTCTCGGGGCGGTGTATCATATAAAAAAGCCCGCCGAATTTAAGGCAGCGCGATGCTGCCGCTATAACGTCGTCAACAGTGCATGCTATCTCATGGCGCGCGATCTTTTGCGCCTGTGAAGCGTTTTTTTCGCCGCGCGCAGGCTCCATATACGGCGGATTGCTCACAACGCTGTCAAAAGCGAAGCCGAAATATGATTCGCTTACGTTTTTTAAGTCGTCTTCGAATATTTTTACGCGCTCGGAAAGTTCGTTGAGAGCGACGTTCCTTTTTGCAAGAGCGGCTGCGGCGCTTTGAAGCTCTACTCCCGCTATAAAAGATGCCTTTGTCTTATGCGAAAGAAGAAGCGGTATTATACCGTTTCCGCAGCCGAGATCAAGCGCGCGTCCGCGGTATTTGACGCGCGCAAAATCAGACAGCAGTACGGCGTCTACTCCAAAGCAGAACTGCGTTTTATCCTGTATAAGCCTGAGGCCGCCAAGCCCCAGATCATCAAGTCTCTCGTTTTCGGAAAGCAGCATTTTATCCTCCGTACATATGTGAAAAGCCTGTGCAGGGCACAGGCTTTCGCAGAATAATAATATTTCCTCTATATAATTATTCTATTATGCTTCTTTGATAGCGCCGGTCGGGCAAGTATCTGAACATGCACCGCAATCTATGCACGCACCTGCATCGATAACGAATTTGGTATCACCCTCGGAAATCGCCGAAGCGGGGCATTCACCTGCGCACGCACCGCAGCTGATGCACTCATCTGTAATCATGTAAGGCATAATTTGCACCTCCGTAAATGTTTTGTATCTATATTGTAGCACGCTTTGTGAAAAAATCAACTATATTTACGAGCTATAACGAAAGATTTTCAAAAAAATTAACAAAAATTATCAGTTAGTTTCTACTCGAGATTTTTTAAAGAGGCTATTTCTTCCTTAGTTACTATTATTCGGCCGTCCTTGATCGTCTTTACCTGGGAGCGCGTATACGTTTTAGGAACGGCGTCGGGCGCCGAATTAAGACGCACCTTTAATTCTCCCTTTATAAGATTGACCTCAACTACTGTGCCGTTGCCGTCGGGCGTTGAGACGAACGCTCCCGTTTTCGGCGTGCTTTTCATAATGCTCTCGTATGCCTCCTGCTCATATTTAAGACAGCACATAAGTCTGCCGCAGGTGCCGGATATCTTTGTGGGATTTAAAGACAGGCTTTGCTCCTTCGCCATTTTTATCGACACGGGCTGAAAATCGCCCAAAAAAGTCGCGCAGCACAGAGGGTTGCCGCACACGCCTAGGCCGCCCACGTATTTTGCTTCATCGCGCACGCCTATCTGTCTCAGTTCTATCCTCGTTCTGAAAACGCTTGCCAGATCTTTTACAAGCTCTCTGAAATCAATGCGGCCGTAGGCCGTGAAATAAAACAGTATCTTATTGTTGTCGAACGTATATTCAGCGTCGATAAGCTTCATTTCAAGGCCGTAATCGGCGATCTTTTTTTCGCATATTTTAAACGCCTCGCGCGCACGCGCAAAGTTTTCTTTAAGGTGTTCGTCGTCGCTTGGAGTTGCTGTTCTTATTACGGGTTTGAGCGGCGAGGTCACATGTGAATCGTCGATCTGGCGGTTCGGTATAACTACCTCTCCGTATTCAACGCCTCGCGCCGTTTCGACAATGACGTTAGTGCCCTTGTCGATTTTCATGCCGGCAGGATCGAAGTAATATATCTTGCCGACGGGTCTGAATCTTACGCCTATTATTTCAATCATTTATTGCCTCCCACGCATGCACCAGAAAAGAATTTATGCATGCGCTGTAATTTATATTTCTTAAAATTTGATTTTTAGTATCTTCGCATATATCATAGAGCGTTGAAATGCCTTTTTCAGAAAGACGTCCGTTCAGTTTTTTTATACGCTCAAGATCGTCTGTAAACGTTACTGCGGGGAAGCCCCGTGAAACATGCAGCGCATCGGACAGAAAACGCTCCATCATGTCAAAGATAACGCCCGCATCTTCATTTCCCTTTTTTACTTTGTCACGCTCTGCCAAAAACTGTTTTCCCAGCTTTAAAAAAGCGTATTCGCTGCCGAAGCAAAGCGTTTCAAAAACGGCAAGGCAGAGCTCTCTTTGTTCGCTGTCGCGCTTTAACCGGCGCTTGCCCTGAAGCGAGAGGGCGCGCCCTATAAAGCCGTAAGAAAGCGAAGCGAGACGGCGCGCTTCCTCGGGCTTTAAGCCTTCGTTCTTTACAAGAAAGTCTGTGACCTCGTCGAAAGTTACGGGATATACTTTTAAGCATACACAACGTGAAAGCACGGTGTCAAGTAATTTATATTTATTTTCCGTACATAGTATGAACGTAACGAACGAAGGCGGTTCCTCCAAAAGCTTCAGAAAAGCGTTCTGCGCGGCGGGGTTCATTTTTTCGGCGTGATATATTACATACGCCTTTCTTTCGCCGTCGTTCGGATATACGGCTGCCGTTCTTGAAAGCTCACGTATATCCTCTACCTTTATGGCTTCACCCTGTTTGTCGAGAGCTATTATGTCGGGATGTATGCCTTTTTTGGCTTTTCGGCATGATATGCAGTTTCCGCAGCCGCCTTTTGGGCAAAGTATGCTTGCGGCCAGAAGATTTGAAAGATATCCGGCGCCGAGCCCGCTTTCGCCTTCGATAAGAATAGCGTGAGAAAGCGTATCCGCTTTCAATGCGGCTTTAAGCATGTCTTTTGGCGCCGTATTTCCGTAAAAACAGTCGAGCATCATTTTACGACAGACACCTTCCTTACGCCGAGACGCTCCATAAGCGCGGCCTCGTAGGGGCCTATCAGCTGACCCGGCATAAGATACGGTATACCGGGAGGATATTTCGTCAGGGTCTCACACGATATGCGTCCGTTTGCCGCGCGCGGGCTTATATATTCCTTGTCCGAAAAAAAAGCCTCTCTCATATCCATGCCGAAGACGGGATCGGGCGGCGGATCGGGGGGAGCGTATGAGAATTTTTTTCTTGCGCGCGCGCTTAAACTCAAAAGCGCCGCCTGGAGCGCTTCAAAATCAGAGGCGGAGTTTGCCACGCTGGGGATGAGCACCACGTTTTCATCATCGGCCATTTCGCAGATTATGGCGAACTCATCTTCAAGCGAATCGTAAAGCTCGTATCCGCTCATGAGGGTGCGCCCAGTATGTATGACTATGCGCGTTATATCGGAGGACGCCTGTTCTATATGGGAAAACGGAGTGGAAATATCGAGCCATGCCGTAAAATAGGCCGCTTTCTCAGCAAGCGCATAAAGCGATTCGCGCCCCTCTGAGTCCATATATGTTATACACTTTTCCGCCGACGCAAGTATAAGATACGAAGGACTGGAGGTGGAAAAAAGCGAAAGACGCTTTGTTATTTCTTCGGCCGGATATTTGTTTGAAAAAAGCACGGCCGCGCCCGTAAGAGCAGGCAGCGTTTTATGGAGCGATACCACCGTGAACTCGGCGCAAAGCGGAAGACGATCCATAAACAGCATATTTCCGCCGTGAGCCGCGTCAACTATAAGCTCTGCTCCGGCGGCGTCGGTTATTGCATGTATCATCTCTAAACTTGCGCAAAGCCCGTAATATGACGGGCTTGTTATAACGACAGAAGACGCGTCGGGATATTTTTCAAGCGCAGCGTAGACGTCGGCGGAAGACGGGGGCAGAAGTATGCCCTCCGCGCTGTATTCGGCGCCCAGAAAAACGGGTCTTAAGCCTAAAAGCACGGCCGCGTCTATAACGCTTTTATGACAGCCGCGGTCAAATATCACACGGTCGCCGGGACGCGCCGACAAAGAAAGCGCGCCGTAAAGCCCCAGCGTTGAGCCTCCGGTAAGATAATGCGCCGCCATAACGCCGAATCTGTCCGAAAGCGCGCGTTGAGACTCTGCTATAACATGCTTCGGATCAAAAAGGTCATCTGTTGCGTTAAGCTCGGTCACATCATAGGGCATTACGGAGGAAAGATAATTGCTGCCTAAAGACGCTCCGCCCTTGTGACCCGGCATAAAGAATCTTATCGCGCCGCTGTGCGCAAATTCAAAAAGATTATCGTATATCTTCATCGTCGTCTGCCGCTTCAAGTTCCTTGTCCCCATATTGATCATCGTCTGCTTCTGCTGCTTTTTCGGCCTCGGCGTCGTCGTCATTTTCGTAATATTCGTCTGCCTCGCCGTCATCCTTTTTTGTAAATATCGGGAGGAAGCGTCTTATAAAGCCTCGCTTTTTTTCGCCTGTGTCATCCTCGTCGCTTATATAAAGCCTGAGAACGCCGCTGTCAACGAAAAGCGGATTTACTGCGAATATAACGCTGTCGCCTACGGCGCAGTTTATTTTAGTAACGTCGAGCACGACGTTGCACATACATACGCGCCCGAGCACGCGGACCTTTTTCGAGTTTATTTCGGCGTAGAGCCTCTTATTCGTAAAAAAGCGCTTGAAATCGCCGAACATATATCGCCACACGTCGCTGCCGCGGAAGGTATCCTTTGATTTTTCCATGCAGAAGCCGTCAATATATCCAATGGGCACTACCGCACAGCGCGTGGCCTTTTTTACCTTGAATACGTTGGCATAGCCAACGTTCTGTCCCGGCTCGAGCCAGCGTATCTCCGTAATGTCGCCCGAAAGATAGCCTATCTTATAAAGGCCCCATTCGTTGCGTATTGGAAGACGGCCTAAAAAGGCGGAGCCTATCCTTACCGCGTCGAGGCGCGTATTGGGAAACCTCAGCGCCGCGCAGGAATTGGCGGCGTGGCGCATGGGAAACGAAAGCCCGTCTCCCTCCATGAGGTTGAGCATGGAAAGAAACGCCTCGAGCTGCACTTCGGTGCTTTGCTTGTCTCCGAAGGCGTTTGAAAAATGAGTGTAGACGCCGGTAAGCTCGATATTCTCCATGAAGCGGCTGATGTTCACCACTTTTTCCAGGTCGGCGCTTCCGAAGCCGTAACGGCCGAAGCCCGTGTCAAGCTCGATATGGGCGGAGACGATCTCTCCCGCGTCGCCGGCCACGCCGTTTAGCATAACGGCGGCTTCATTGGAGCCTATCGTTGCCGTAAGCCCAAGCTCCAATATCTCGCGCGCCTCCGACTCTATCGCCGTTGAGCGCATGAGAAGTATCTCCTCCTCAAAGCCGCATTCTCTGAGAGCGCGCGCCTCCCACAGCTCGCAGACGGCAAACATGTCTATGCCGCATTCGCGCAAGACCTCGGCGAACTTAACGATATCGAGTCCGTAGCCGTTGCCCTTTAAAACTCCGATAACGCGCACGCCCACCGTGTCCTTGACGATTTCAATATTCGCTTTAAGCTTGTCCTTTTCGATTATAAGTGCGTTCATAAATGCCCCCAAGGTTTTTACTTGTTTTTCATTATGAATACCTGCTTGCGCATACGTCTGAATACGCGCTCGCCCTTTGTTATCGCAAAGTTTATAAACGGCGAGAATACGAGATTGAGCTCGCCGATAAATTCGCAGAAATCGCCGCCGAAGCCTTTTTTGAAGCGGTAAAGACCATACAGCGGGTTGTCCTCGCTTATATCGCCGGACACGCCGCGAAAGTCGTATATACGGCAGCCCTCTTCTATGGACCAGCGTATCATCTCCCACTGGAGAAGATAGTTTGGCATGACGTTTCTGTATTCGTTCGAGCTTGCGCCGTAGAGGTACCAGACCTTGTCTCCGTAATGAAGCGCAAGCGTGCCCGCTATGGGCTTTCCTTCGTAATATGCCATGTAAAGGCGGCAGTGCTCGCCGAGTGACTCCATCATTTTCTTAAAATATCCCTCAGAGCGTATCATAAAATTGTCGCGCACGCCCGTTTCAAGCATTATTTTATAAAAATCGGGTATCCTCTCTGTGCCTTCTATCTTCGTTTCAACGCCGCGTTTTTTTGCCACGCGGATATTGTAGCGCGTTTTAGAGTGGAACATCGTCATGACCTCGTCCTCGGTCTTGCCTTCAACGTTCAAACGGAATACATAGCGCGGCTGTATACCCTCAAAATTCTTGGAGTCGGATATCGAAAAACCGGCTGCGCGCGCTATGCGCTCATATTCCTTGTCGGATGAAAGCACATCGGTGTCCATTTTGAGAACGTAGGATCTATGCTTCTTTGCCAAAGCCTTTGCACCCGCTACGAGCTCAAAAAACGTCTTTTCGTCGTGAACGTCGCAAACGGGGCCTCTAGGGGAGTACATTATGGTATACGGAAGACCCGGCACCTTCCTTATGAGAAGGAGCATGGTGCCCTTTATCTTTTTGTCCTCGCCGCGCACTATGACGCCCTCGCGCGTCCAGTTGTCTTTAAGGCGCGCCCAGAGCACCGACTGCATTATATTTCCTTTTTTATGGCCTTGTATGAACTGTTCATATTCGGCCGTGTTTATATCGTTTAAAAATTCCACTTGTTGTTCTCCTTTAAATGTCTGAGGTTTCGCATCATAGCGGCCTTGCCGCGTCCCGCAAACACTCTGCCTCGGTATTTTTCTCTGTATTCGCGGTTTGAAAGCCCGCATATTTCCTCTATGGAAATATACGGCGCAATATCGTGAAGCTCCTTTATGGGAGTGTCGTCCTGCGATTTATTCTTGGGGCAGGCGTTTAGGCAGATATCGCATCCCCACGCGTAGCGCGCGCGGGCAAAAAGCGCCGCGTCCGCATCCGAAAATTCGCGCCCGATTTTTTGGCTTATATGCGAAAGGCAGCGTGTGCGCTCAAAGCCGTTTTCGTTTATCGCGCCCGTGGGACAGGCGCGAAGGCACGGCGCGTCCTTGCAGCAGACGGGCGGCGTTCTGTATTCGTGCGCTATCGGCGCGTCTGTCACTATTTCGCCTATAAAGAAAAGCTGGCCGAATTTTTGTGATAAGCCTATGTCGTTCTTTCCGCGTATAATGAGACCGCCGAAAGCCGCCATATCTTTTTCGGAATACGGCGAGTCGTCGGTATAATACGAGAAACGAAAGCCCGGATAAAGCGCGCAAAGCTGTGTGCACACGCCCGAAAGGACACGTCTTATCACATGATGATAATCGGGACAGGCGGCGTATCGGGAGAGAACGGCGTTTTTTGGATAGCGTGATACAAAATAAGAAAACAGGCACACTATCGCCGTATCGTGCGAAAAGCCTACGCCTTCGAGCTTATGCGGGTATATCACGAACTCATTTTTTATCGGCACGACGCAGTATTCTGTAATATTAAAGCGGCCGAGCACGTCGCATATAGCCAACCATATCACTCCTATCGTATCATTATAACAAAAATATCGAAAGAAAACACCATCTCGCGTAATTTTTATAAATAATTTGCGTTGATTTGACAAAGGGATTGAATTTATAAATTTGTAATGGTAAAATAGAATTACCAAAAGAATGGGAGGTATATCAACATGGCAAGAACTACACTGGAAATAATACATCAGCACAGCGAGAATCTTATAGGCAAGAATCTTGAAGGCGTTATGGCGGATTTCGCACAGGACGCTATAATGATCTCTCCGCAGGGCGTTTTAAAGGGTCATGACGCTCTTCGCGCTAATTTCGAGGGCACTATAAAGAACCTTCTTACGCCCGACGCAAAGGCTGAGATACTTCTGGAAAAAGCGGAAGGCAAAATAGGCTACTGCATCTGGAAGCTCGAAAGCGATCATGTAAGCATTCCGTTCGCGTCTGATACCTTTGTTGTTGAGAACGACAAGATAGTTGCTCAGACCTTCGCCGCAGTAGTGAAAAAGAAGTAAGGATCAAAAACATAAAGACAACGCCGCCGGGAGCATATCGCTTCCGGCGGCTTTTTTGCCTTTAAAGCATAAAACGCCGCAAAAATGCGCATCATACCTGTTATCGGAGGTGGTTTTGTTGGCAGACAAGAAAAAAGAGCCTGCCAAGGCGCCAAACTTGTTTCGGGAGCAAAGAAAAAGCGTTTTAATAAAGCGCGCGGCGCTTGCGTCCGCGATCTCGGCGTTGGCGGCGGGCGCGCTTTTTGCGGCGGGAGGATATGGCTTTTTTGCGCCGCAAAAAGCCGACGCGACCGAAAGCAAAGAGGCTTTGGCAGAGGAGGCATATGCCGCGAAAGACGGAAGCATAGTGAAGACGCAAACATCTGTATCTTCTGAGGCGGACACACCGTACAATGATCTGCTTTCGATAAAAGAGATAATAAAGCAGAACAAGCCTGCCGTAGTCGGCGTGGTGTCAAGCCTTTACAGAGGCACTACGCTTGTAGGAAAGAACACGGGAACCGGTATAATAATGACGCAGGACGGATATATCGTGACGAACGCTCACGTCGTGGAGGATTCCTACGACCCCGCTGTCGTGCTTTACGACGGACGCGAGTTTACGGCAAGCGTTGCGGGACGCGATATAAAAAGCGACCTTGCCGTGCTTAAAATCGAGGCGGACGGGCTTATATGCGCCGAGTTCGGAGATTCGGACGAGGTGGAGGAGGGCGATTTGGCCGTGGCGATAGGAAATCCCATGGGGATGGAGCTTTCGGGAACGGTAACGGCAGGCATAATCTCCGCCGTGAACCGAGATCTTACGATAAACGACAGGATAATGACGCTGATACAGACGGACGCTTCGATAAATTTGGGAAATTCGGGCGGCCCGCTTATAAACAGCCAAGGAAAAGTGATAGGAATAAACTCCGTAAAGATAGCTTCGTCGGACGCGGAAGGACTGGGCTTTGCCATACCCATAAATGCGGCAAAACCGATAATAGAAGACCTGATAGAAGCGGGACACGTAAGAAGCAGACCGGTCATAGGCATATCGGGGCACGATATATCAAAAAGCGCATCGGATTTTTACGGTATGCCCAGGGGCGTTTACGTTGACTTTGTAAGTCCGGGCGGATTTGCAAAGGACGCGGGGCTTAAAGAGGGCGACGTTATAACGGGAATAAACGGCAAGAGCATTACGGGCATGTCGGAGCTTAATTTTGAAAAGGAGCGCTTTAAGGCGGGAGATGAAATAACGCTGGACATATGGCGCGACGGGGCCGCGCTGAAAATAGACTTAAGGCTTGCGCTTGAGAAAGATCAGTAAGAATATATAAAGAGGGCGAAAGCCCTCTTTTTATTATCCAAGCACAAAAAGGTTTTTTTAAAGTTACATATAGTAATTGCGCAAAATTTAAAAAATACTTTAGTATTACTAATTGCATTTACGCTTCAAGGGTGATACAATTTTAAAGGTTATACTATGATACAACATGTATTATGATGTAAAAGTTTAGGATAAGAGGTGATTTGAATTGAAAAGAACCTTTAAGGGTGGCGCACATCCTCACGATTTTAAAGAGCTTTCAAAAGACAAAGCCATCGTGACTATCGACGCGCCTGATAAGGTGATCATCCCTCTGTCACAGCATATCGGGGCGCCGTGCGAGCCGCTGGTGGCAGTGGGAGACCATGTTAAAATGGGGCAGAAAATAGGCGATTCCAAAGCCTTTATTTCAGCTCCCGTACATTCAAGCGTTTCGGGTAAGGTGCTTGAGATAAAGCCCTGTCCCAATCCGAGAGGCGTGGAGGTCATGTCCGTTATAATCGAGAACGATCATCAGGACGAGCCGTTCGAGGATTATTCTTTCAATGACCGTCTTGCGGATCTTGACCGTGAAACGCTTATCTCGCTCATACGCGAGGCCGGAATAGTCGGCATGGGCGGCGCGGGCTTTCCCACGTCGTCGAAAATAATATCCTGCGCGGAGATGAATATCGATTACGTGATCATAAACGCCGCGGAATGCGAGCCGTATCTTACGAACGACTACCGTCTTATGATGGAGTATCCGAATGAGATAATCGACGGTCTTACGGCGATAACGAAGATATTCAACTCAAAAATATACTTCGCCGTAGAGGATAACAAGCAGGATGTTATCGACAGATATCAGGATATGGTTAAAAACCGCAGCGATATCGAGATCGTACCGCTTAAGACAAAGTATCCCCAAGGCGGCGAAAAGCAGCTCGTTTATGCCGTATCGGGGCGCGTTATCCCTACCGGAAAGCTTCCCAGCGAGGTGGGCGCGATAATCATGAATGCAGGTACGGTATTTGCGGTTTATGAGATGATCCAGAAAAGAAAGCCGCTTTACGAGCGTATAGTGACAGTAACGGGCGACGCCGTATTCTCAACGGCCAACGTCAGAGTAAGAATAGGCACGACCTTCGATTATGTCCTTGAAAAGTGCGGCGGCTTCAAGGAAGAGCCCGCGAAGGTGATAATGGGCGGTCCCATGATGGGAATGGCTCAGTACCGCACGGACATACCGGTCGTAAAGACTACCTCCGGCATACTCTGTCTTACGAAAAAGAGCGCCCCGAAGCCCGATCGCACGTATTGCATAAGATGCGGCAAATGTATATCCGCGTGCCCGATGAACCTGCTTCCCGTGATGCTTTCAATGTATGCCGAAAAGAAGGATTACGAAAAGCTTGAAAAGTATGACGTTATGTCATGCATAGAATGCGGCACATGCAGCTTTACATGTCCGGGCAAAAAGTATCTCGTTCAGAACATCCGCGACGCGAAGGCCAAGGTTGGGGAAATACGACGTCGGCGCGCCGAGGAAGAAAAAGCGAAGAAAGAAGCGGAAAAACAAGCTTCATAATTTCTTTACATTATTTTAAATTGCCGATATATACGAAGGGGCGTTTGTCCGTCGTATAAAATAATCAGTAGGAGGCGTGAGTATTTGAATACAAGCTATGTCATGTCATCATCGCCGCATATGAGGTCGGATGAGACCGTAACAAAGATAATGCGCGACGTTATAATCGCGCTCGTGCCTGCCGGCGTAGTCGGAGTATATTTCTTCGGACCCAGAGCCCTCATGCACATTATCATAACGGTAGCGGCCTGCCTTGTGTCGGAATGGGCATATAACAAGATAACAAAAAAAGGCTACAATACCATAGGAGACTTATCCGCGGTAGTCACGGGTATCCTCCTTGCATATAATCTGCCTGTGGCCGCGCCGCTGTGGATAGGTATAGTGGGCGGCGCGTTTGCAATAATCGTTGTAAAGCAGTTCTTCGGCGGTCTGGGTCAGAACTTTATGAACCCCGCGCTGGCTGCACGTGCGTTTTTATTCTCATGGGCGGTAATTATGACTACATGGACGGCTCCGCATACGGTGCTGCCGCTTTTCGCTACTCCGGCGACGGACGCGATAGCAACGGCAACTCCGCTCGTTGCGTTAAAGGCGGGCAATATCCCGGACGCGGGCCTGTTTAACCTGTTTATAGGTGACGTGGGAGGATGTATAGGCGAAACGAGCGCTCTCTGCCTTCTTATAGGCGGCGCGTATCTCGTTATACGCAAGGTGATATCCGTGCGTATCCCGCTTGCTTACATACTTACGGTCGCTGTTCTTACGTTCATATTTGCAAAGGGCAACAACAACCTTGAGTTCATGCTTTCGCATGTTTTAAGCGGCGGCCTTATGCTGGGCGCTATATTCATGGCGACGGACTATGCTACTTCTCCCGTAACTAAAAAAGGACAGATCATATTCGGAGTAGGCTGCGGTCTGCTTACGGTATTTATCAGATATTTCGGCTCATATCCCGAAGGCGTGTCTTATTCGATTCTTCTTATGAATGCCTGCGTATGGCTCATAGATACCCATACGAAGCCGAAGGCATTCGGAGAGGGGGATAAAAAATGACGCAGGCAGTTAAACCTAAAAAGAAAGAAGCCGGCATTGCAAAGCTCGGCATAATACTGTTCATCATAACCTTCTGTGTCGCGCTCGTATTGGGATTTGTAAATTCGATAACAAAGGATCAGATAGCATATCAGGCTCAGCTTGAGATAGATAACGCTATCGCAAGCATTTATCCCGACGCTTCGAGTACAGAACAGCTTGCGGTCCCCGCCGACGTTGACAAAAAGCGCATCTCCTCCGTTTACGCCGCATACGGCGCAGACGGCGAGATAATGGGATACGCCGTCGCTTCTTCGCCGAACGGCTTCGGAGGCGCTATCGACCTCATGGTAGGCGTGCTTCCCGACGGCTCTGTAAAGAGCGTGCGCGTTCTTTCGACGAACTCGGAGACTCCCGGACTCGGCACGCGCGTGACGGAAGAAGAATTTATTACGCAGTATGACGGCATCACAGGGCCTATTGCGGTAATAAAGAACAGTGAACCCGGCCCGTCGGAGATACGCGCCATTTCGGGCGCTACGATCTCGTCCACGGCGGTAACTACGGGCGTAAACTTAGCAATTGACGTTGCCGCAGAAGTTGCGGCACAGGCAAATTAGGGAGGAGGCGAAGGATATGGCTAAAAACTTTAAAGTAGGCGAAATGTTTAAATCGGGCATACTTACGAACAACCCGGTGCTCGTACAGACGCTCGGCATGTGTCCCACGCTGGCAACTACCTCCAGCGTTGAGAACGGACTAGGCATGGGCGTTTCGGCAATGGTCGTACTCATTGCCTCGAATGTGGTTATATCGCTTCTGAGAAAGGTGATACCGAAAAAGATAAGAATAGCGGCATATATCGTAATAATCGCGGGATTCGTTACGATGATTGACCTGCTTTTGAAGGCTTACGTTCCGTCGCTTTCAAAGTCGCTCGGTCTTTTCATACCGCTTATAGTCGTAAACTGCATAATACTCGGCCGTGCGGAAGCGTACGCTTCCAAGAGGACCGTAGGCGCGTCCTTCTTTGACGGACTTACGATGGGACTCGGCTTTACGTTCGCGCTGTTTATTATAGCGACGGTGCGCGAGATATTCGGTTCCGGCACGTTCTTGGGCCACGAGGTATTCGGCCCCGCGTTCGAGCCCGCTTCGATAATAGGCATGGCTCCCGGCGGATTCTTGGTACTTGCGATAATCGTTGCGGTGATCCAGGTGATCCAGAGAAAGAAAAAAGAGAAGAAGGAGGGTAATGCATAATGCTGACGTCATTATTCTCTATTGCCCTCGGCGCAGTACTCGTTGAAAACTTTATTTTCAACAAATTCTTAGGTATCTGCCCGTTCTTGGGCGTTTCCAAAAAAGTTGAGACAGCAAGCGGCATGGGCATGGCGGTAACGTTCACAATGACCATAGCTTCTGCTATAACGTGGCTTATACAGCACTTTATCCTTGACCGTTTCGGACTTGGATTTATGCAGACAGTCGTATTCATTCTCGTAATCGCATCTTTGGTGCAGTTTATAGAGATGGCGCTTCAGAAGATGATGCCGGCGCTCTATTCGTCGCTCGGCATTTATCTGCCGCTCATTACGACGAACTGCGCCGTGCTGGGCGTTGCGCTTCTCAATATCCAGAACGATTACAACTTTATCGAATCCGTAGTATACGGCTTTACGGCTGCGATAGGCTTCACTTTGGCAATCGTATTGTTTGCGTCGGTTCGTGAAAGACTTGAGTATTCCGATATCCCCAAGAGCTTTGAAGGTCTGCCGATAGCGCTTGTAAGCGCTTCGCTCATGGCTATCGCTTTCATGGGATTCTCGGGTCTCAAGGTTATGTAGGAGGCGTGTATAATGAATATAGATGTAATGAACATAGTATACGCCGTAGGAACGCTCGCAATACTCGGACTTATATTCGGCATAATTTTAGGCATAGCGTCCAAGGTGTTTGCCGTTGATACAGACGAGCGTATTGGCGAAATAGCGGAGACTCTCCCCGGCGCGAACTGCGGCGGCTGCGGATTTGCAGGCTGCAACGCGCTGGCTACGGCCATTGTTGAGGGAAAGGCGAAGCCCAACTCCTGTCCCGTATCGTCGAAAGAGACTGCCGACCGTATAGCAAGCATAATGGGCATGTCTCCGGCTGCCGACGCCGTTCGTTACGGCGCGCGCGTAGTTTGCTCCGGAAAGAATAATATAGCTGCCCGCCTTAAGTATGAATACGACGGCGTGACCGACTGCGTATCGGCAATGAGATTCGGCAACGGCACAAAGTATTGCGAATTCGGCTGCATAGGTCTGGGCACCTGCGTAAAGGTGTGCAAATTCGGCGCTATAAGCATCGAAGACGGCGTAGCCGTAGTTGACAAGGAAAAATGCGTGGCCTGCGGTATGTGCCGCGACGCCTGCCCCAAGAAGATAATAGAGATGGTGCCTTACGACAGCAATATCTTCGTAATGTGCCATTCGCACGACAAGGGCGCGGCCATGAAGGAAAAGTGCACGGCCGGCTGCATAGGCTGCCGTATGTGCACGAAGGTATGTGAAACGGGTGCAATAACCGTTACCGACAACCTTGCAAAGATCGATTATTCAAAATGCATAGAGTGCGGCAAGTGCGTTGAGAAGTGCCCGAAGAAGATAATAAAGATAGACAAGAACAAGGCGATATTCTTCGACAAGGCAAACGAGCCCGTTTCGGTGACCCCGAAGCAGTAAATAAAATAACGGCTGTGGCGGCGGTGCGAAAAAGCACCGCCGTTTTTCTTTGGAGCTTAAAGACGCATATTTTTCTTCTTTAGGGTCAGAATAATTCAAAAAACTTATCGGTCTTAAACGGAGAAAGAATATGTTTGCAAGAGGTTTTGTTTCGGAAGATGATTTAAGCTGTATCGATATCAGAAAGCGCACAACGTCGGCGCGGACGGCGTGCAGCCTTGCGCGTCTGTCTCTTGCGGTCATTCGCAATAAGGCAAACGCCTTTAAAAGACGCCCGCGCACCGAGAGCATGGCATGGCTTTACGATAACGAGGATATGATATCGCAGACGGTCGGGGAGGCGCTGCGCGAAGCCGGAAAACTAGGAAAAATGCGCTCGGTAAAGGTATCCGGCGTAAAGTACCCCATTTCGTTTATGCTGGCATACAGGTACGCTTCCGAGCATGAGAACCTTGTAAAAAAAGAGGAGCTTTCAAGATATCTAAAAAACGCGGCCTGTGAATATGAGCTTAAAAACAGCGAGCTGGGCTGCTTTGATATTATGCTGAAGCTTGCGCTTGCGGTAAGGCTGGCAGGGGAAAACGAGGAGAATGCGGCGCTCTTTAAAAACGGCGTAACGTCGCTTTCTAAACTTTCTTCCATGGATTTTTCCGACGTGTTTTTTGAGGCAAGCCCTGTTGAAAGCGCGCTTTCGCGCGACCCTTCTTACGTATATCCGCGTATGGATAAAAAAACGCGCCTTTACTATCACAGCCGCATAGAAAAGCTTGCCCGTCTTGAAAAGATAAGCGAGACGGAGGCGGCAAGGATCGTAGTTCATGCGGCAAAAATCGAAACGGACGAAAGAAAACGGCACGTGGGATTTTTGCTTACCGAGGGGATATCAGAGCTTAACAAAGAGCGGCGTGACGCGGCGTCGGCGCATATATTTTATATTACGGCGCTCACCGCGATAGGCGCGTTTTTTACGGCTCTTTTTACAGGCAGCGCGCTTGGTACGGTCTTCGCTTCTGTTTTTATTCTTGATATCGTAAAAAAGCTTGCAGCGCGCATCGGCCTTTCTCAAAGCCCGCCTGCGGAGGTGCTGCGCATGGATTTTTCCGACGGAATACCTGACTCCCATCGCACGCTTGCGGTGATATCTTTGCTTATAGATTCGTGCGCGTCGATCGACCGCTTCGGCGTTCTTTTAGAGGAATACTATCTTTCAAACAGAGACGACAATATATCTTTCGGCATTCTGGGAGATCTGAAAGACAGCGAGACCCAATACTGCGAGAAGGACGAAAAGCTCGTCGCTTATGCATGCAATGTTATAGAGCGGCTAAACGAAAAATATGAAAGCGAACCGTTCTGTCTTTTTGTCCGCAGCCGCATTTACAATGAAAAAGATAAAAAATATATGTCTTACGAGCGAAAGCGCGGAGCTCTGTTAGAGCTTTCGCGCCTTATCGACAAAAAAGAGCGCGGCACTTTTTCAAAAATAATATGTAAGCGGGATATATCTTCGTTTGAGCACGTTGTGACATTCGACTTTGACACGCGCCCTACTCCGCATTCTCTGATACGTCTTATAGAAGCGGCGGCACACCCGATGAACGCGCCGCAGATCTCGGCCGACAATGCGCGCGTTTCGGCGGGATACGGCATACTTCAGCCGCGGATCGTTCCAAACCTGTGCGGTGAAGATGCTTCGCTGTTTTTAAGGATGATATCGGGCGCGGGCGGAGTTTCGTCTTATTCCGATCTGAGAGGAGATAAGTATCAGGACCGTTTCGGAGACGGCACATATATAGGAAAGGGGCTTTTTTCTCCGCGTGTTTTTTCGCGCGTGCTGTTTTGTGCTATAGCCGACAACGCGGTTTTAAGCCATGATCTGCTTGAAGGCGCCTATGTCCGTGTGGGTTTTGTCTCCGATGTGGAATGGAGCGACGAAGAGCCTAAAGACTTCAAATCGTTTTTTGTGCGCCAGGCGCGTTGGACGCGCGGCGATTTTCAGCTTTTGCCGTGGCTGTTTTTCAGAGTGAGAAACAAAGAAGGGAAAAAGGTTAAAAATCCCATAGGCGTTTTGGGGAGAGTAAAGATAGCCGAAACGATGCTGCGTTCGCTCATGCCGGCCGGCATGATGTTTACTACGGCGGCAACTGTGGCCGCGGCCCCTTCGTTCGGATATATTCCGTTTGCCATGATGATAATAAATCTGTTTCTCCCCGTTTTAGGCAGCATGATCGCACGAATAAGAGCCAAGCAGATTACAAGACCGTTTTCGCGTCATTTGAGCGGAATACAAAGAAGTGCGCTAAGAGCTTTAACATCGTTTGCGATACTGCCGTTTGAAGCGGTGCAAAATATAAGCTGCGCTCTTATAAGCGTGTGGCGGCTTATGGTCACGAAAAAGAATATGCTTGAGTGGTCGAGCACACAGTTTGCTTCGTCGAAGGGAGACACTTTAGGCGCATATATACGATACATGTTCGTATGTCCGCTTTCTTCGGCAGCGCTTCTTTTTTTCCCGCACACCATACTGTCGCTAACAGTGGCGATCATTTTTGCGGCTGCTCCCGCGGCGGCTTATGCGATGAGCCGTGACGTGCGCCCAAAAGACGCGCTCTCAAGCGGGCAAAAAGATGAGCTTAGGGCGCAGGCAAAAGCCATGTGGGGATACTTTAAAGATCTTATTACGCCGTTTGACAATTATCTCATTCCCGACAATTTTCAGGTCGAGCCTTATATAGGAGCGGCGCACAGAACGTCGCCCACAAATATAGGGCTGTCGCTTGTAAGCATGCTTGCGGCGTATGATTTTGCTTTCATTGATAAAACCGAGCTTTTTTCTTATGTCGAAAACACGATAAAAACCGTATTGAAGCTGAAAAAATACCACGGTCACCATTATAATTGGTACGATACGCGCTCGCTTTCTGTGCTTTCGCCGAACTACGTGTCAACTGTAGACAGCGGAAACTTCGCAGCCTGCCTTATAACGCTCAAAGAGGGCTTAAAGGACTTAGGCGCGCCGAACGAGCTTATAATAAGCATAGGGAAACTCATCAAAGAGGCGGATTTTTCCGTATTGTATTCAAAAGAGAGGCGCCTTTTTCATGTGGGCTGTAACATAAGCGAGGGAAAAGCGGACGAGGCGTATTACGATCTGCTCGCGTCGGAAGCGCGCCAGACGAGTTTTATCGCCTGCGCGCTAGGCCATGTGCCGCCCGAACACTGGAAAGCGCTCTCGCGCGACTGCGCAAAGGTGGGGCGCTTCGGAGGGCTTTATTCATGGACGGGGACGATGTTTGAATATTTCATGCCCGCGCTGTTCATGCCGCCGTATTATAATTCGCTCATCTACGAGAGCTTAAGATTCTCTGTGTTCTGCCAGAGAGCGCGTGTGGGCAGAAATAATATTTTCGGCATATCGGAAAGCGCTTACTGCGCATTTGACGGCAGTCTTGCATATCAGTACAAGGCGTTCGGTATACCCGACATCGCCAAAAGACGCGACGCCGACGGATCGCTCGTTATTTCGCCTTATTCGTCATATCTTGCGCTTTTAACGGACAAGAGGGCGGCTTTTGATAATTTAAGGCTTATGGCGAACATAAGTCCTTCGGGCAGATACGGCTTTTATGAAGCGCTTGATTTTGAGAACAGGGCGAGCGGTGAGCATTATGCTCCCGTAAAGACTTATATGGCGCACCATCTGGGCATGAGCCTTGTATCATGCGCAAACGCCGTTTTTGGGAATATAATGCAGAGGCGCTTTATGTCGGACAAAAGGATGAGCGCGTTCTCACCTTTTTTAAAGGAAAGGGCTGAACTTAATATAAAGGCGGAAAAAAGAAAATACCCGTATTTAAAAAAGACGGGGGTAAGCAAGGCCGAAAGCGCGCGCTTTGAGCTTGAAGCCGAGGATATAGACGCTTTCGCGCCGCGCGCGCATGTATTGGGGTCCTTGCGTTTTTCAAGCGTCATAACAGATGCGGGCGCCGGTTTTACAAGGTCTGAAGGAGTTTTAGTTTCACGCAGAGGATTTCACGCGGAGGATCCTAAGGGGATCTTCTTTTTTGCGGGGGAAAAAGATACAAAAAGCGCCATGGGGCTAACGTTTTCGCCCGCATACGATAAAAGCGTTTTTTACAGCGTGCGCTTTTTGACGCACAGCGCCGAATTTTCGGCCGAAGGGCACGGCTTTATAACAAAGCTGGACGTTTTATCAGGTGCGGGAAAGCCTCTTGAGATACGAACGGCCACGGTAAAGAATGCGCTGAAGAGAACGCGCAACGTCTGTCTTTCGATGTATTTTGAGCCGGTCATCGCATCGTTTTCACAGGATGAGGAGCACCGCACGTTTTCAAACCTTTTTATAGAAACAAGCTATAATGAAAGCGACAGACTGCTTATTGTGAAACGGCGCTCCCGCGGCGAAAAGAACGCGGAAAGTTATCTTGTCGCGGCGTTCTTCGGAGATACCGACGAGCTTTTGATAACGACAGACAGAAGAGACGTGCGAGAAAGGCTTTCGAATGCAGCCGAGCTTTTGCACGAGGCTTTGCGAGTTAACAAGCAGACGTTCGGCGGCGTGATAGACCCCTGCGTATTTTCGCGCGCCGAAAAAACGCTTAAAAACGACGAAAGCCTTACGCTTGGCGCTGTGATAGCGTCCGGAAAGGATCTTTCAGAGCTTTTAACGCTTGCGAGGTCGCACAGAAATAAAGGTGAGCAGGAGGCGCTCTGTAACGAGGCGCTTGCCCGCGCGGCGGCAGAGAACGATATTGGCAGGCTTGGCGCCGAAATACGCAGACGCGCTTTGGATATACTGCCGTGTCTTTATTTAAATATGCCGCAAAGAGATGCGCTGTCAAAATATATCGTAAATAACGTGCAGCCCAAATGTGCGCTGTGGAAGTACTGCGTATCGGGCGATCTGCCGATACTTATATATGTGCTTAAAGGCGAAGAGGACGGCGATGGGCTTAGAGAGGCGTTTAAAATGCTTTTGCTTTTTTACATGCGGGGAGTTGAAGCCGATCTCATTGTTCCGTATAAAGAACAGGGCGGGTATTTGAGGCCTTTGGAGACTTTTATAAGGGAAACGGCTCACGATTGCGCGCTTTTTTCGCTTTTAGATGCGCACGGCGGCGTGCATATCATAAACACGCTTGCCATACCGCATGAGGACGAGACGCTTATAATGTCGTGCGCCGCATATGTTTTCGGCGAGGACAAGATATCCAGATCGAGCCGCAGCGCGCCGAAAGCGCATATTGAAAGATGCGCGCCCGGTTGGGATCTTTCGCAGCTTAAACTGCAAAACGGGATAGGCGGTTTTTCCGAGAACGGATATGTTGTCGCTTCGGTCCCTGCGGCGCCGTACTCGCATATATTGTCAAACGGGCGCGCGGGCGCGCTTCTTACCTCGGCGGGAGGAGGATATTCGTTTATAGACAATGCGCGCGAAAACAAGCTTACGCCTATGACGTTCGACGCGATCTGCGAACCTCCGACCGAGACGACAAGACTTATATTTTCGGGCGAAGAGCGCCTTTTGGAAAGGCCCGAAGGCCGGGGCAAGCGGCATGTAAAATATACTGCCGGCGCGGCGGAATACTCTTTTTCGGGCCAAGGCGTGCGCGCGCGTGAGACCGTGTTCATACCTTTTGAGACGGACGCGGTGTGCCGCATCATAGATATATATAACGATACGGATAAGCCCATAAGTATACGCACGGCGTTTACGGCTCCTCTTTTGCTCGGCGCCGTTGAAAACGATTCGTTTCGTCATATCGTCACGTCATACGATGAAAAAACAAAGGCCGTTACGGCCAAAAATGCCGCAAATTCGGATTTTCCCGAAAGCAGGGCATATATTTACTGCGATACGCTCAGCGCCTTTACTTGTGAATATGAGGATGTGCTGAAAGGACGATATGATACCAAAAAGACGGGATACACGCGCCGCGCCTGCTTTTCGGTGTGCTGCGACAAAGAGCTTGCGCCAAACGAAAGCGCTTCGTTTGTGATAATGCTCGGCGCATTTTCAAAAGAGAGCGACCTTTTAAAGGCAATAGAACGCGCCGACGTAAGAAACATGAGAAGCGAGCTTTTGAACGTAAAAAAGACCTTCGGCAGCCTTTTCGGAAAAATAAAAATAAGCTCTCCCGATGAAAAGCTCGACATGCTTTTTAACGGGCCCCTTTTATATCAAACGTATATATGCCGCATAATGGCGCGCACTTCGTTTTATCAGTGCGGAGGCGCATGGGGATTCAGAGATCAGCTTCAGGACTGTCTATCCGTAATGTATATAGATCCGGATCTTGTAAGAGAGCATATAATTTATGCCTGCGCGCACCAGTTTGTCGAGGGCGACGTGCAGCATTGGTGGCATCCGATACAGCCTAAAGAAGAGAACGAATCGCACAGAGGCGTGCGCAGCCGTTACAGCGACGACAGGCTGTGGCTCGTATATACGGTTATGCGCTACGCGGAATTTACAAAAGATCACGATATATTCTCTCAGTATGCGCCTTTTATCACCCAGCCGCCTTTGGATAAAAGCGAGAGCGAAAGCTACGCTACTCCGAAAATGTCGGGCGAGAGCGCAAGCGTGTTCGAGCATTGCGTTCGCGCAGTGGAGGCGTCGCTTTCGTTCGGCGCGCACGGGCTTTGCAGGATAGGCGGAGGCGACTGGAACGACGGCTTCAATAAGGTCGGAGAGGAAGGAAAAGGCGAAAGCGTATGGCTGTCGTGGTTCCTTTCGGGCATTCTTTCAGACTTTTCGGACGTATGCGAAAGAATGGGACGCTGCGAGCTTTCGATAAAGTACAGAGATATTTCGCACCGCCTTTCGGAAAGCATCGAACGCGAGGCGTGGGACTCCGACAGATATATACGCGCATTTTACGACGACGGCGAGCCTTTGGGCGCGCGTGGATGCTCGGAGTGTCAAATAGATTCGCTTTCTCAGAGCTTTAGCGTGATCTCGCAACCCGAGAGCATCGGAAAACGTAAGCTTACTGCGCTTAGTACAGCCGTAAGAGAGCTGTGCGACAGGGAGCACGGGATAGTAAGACTTTTTTGGCCGCCGTTTGACGACAGCCCCAAAAACCCGGGATACGTAAAAGGATATGCGCCGGGAGTAAGAGAAAACGGCGGTCAGTATACGCATGCGTCGGTATGGTTATGCCGCGCACTGTTTTGGGCGGGAGAAAACGACACGGCATACGAGCTTTTGTCCATGCAGAATCCGCTTAACCATACAGACACAAAAGAGAAGGCCCTTCATTACGGCGCGGAGCCTTATGTTATAGCTGCAGATGTGTGTTCTGCGGGCGAAAATGCAGGCAGAGGCGGCTGGAGCTGGTATACCGGTGCGGCGTCATGGTATTATATAGTGACGATAGAGGACTTGTTCGGCATAAGAATAAAAGGCGGCACGCTTAGCTTTCTGCCGCATCTTCCCTCAAAATGGGACGCGGCAAAGCTTACGCTCGAATACCGTGAAGCAAAATATTCGATAGAATACAGAAATATCCAAAAAAAGAACGCGGCCGTGCGCGTTACTTTTGACGGCGAAATAATGAGCGGCAATGAAATACCTCTTTCGGGGGATAAAAAATTTCACAAGGTGCTCGTTGAGGTTTAAAAAAAGCTCAAATGATGCTATACTGAGTCTTAGAGCGAAAAAATGTGCATATCTGTGCATAAACGATAAAAAACAACTTGGGAGTGACATAAATGGATCATAAACGTATTGCGTTTAAAAATAACGCGGGGCTTAATATAATAGCCACGGATAAATTTAAGACGGGCTTTTTGAGCATAAATTTCATTCGCCCGCTCTCTCGCGGGGAAAACGCAAAAAACGCGCTGCTCGTGCAGGTGCTCAGACGCGGGTGCAGCGAGTTTAAAACGCAGCGCGAGATAAACTTAAAGCTTTCCAAGAATTACGGCATGCGTCTTGAACCGCTCGTAAGAAAACGCGGCGAATGTCAGATATTCGGCTTTTACTGCACGATGATAAACAATTCGTTTGCGTTCGAGGGCGAGGATATATTAAGAAACGCCGTAAATCTTATGGAAAAGATGATCTTTGAGCCGCTTGTTAAAGACGGCGCTTTTTTAGAGGAGTACGTAGAAAGCGAGAAGCGCAACTTAAAGAATTATATAGCGGCGCAGATAAACGATAAGATATCATATTCGATAAAACGCGCCACCGAGGAAATGTGCAAAGGCGAGCCGTACGCTCTTTCTGCATACGGCGAAGCAGACGACGTTGAAAAAATAACGCCCGACGAGCTTTATCGTCATTATATTGATATTATAAACGAGGCTAAGCTTGAGATATTTTACGTGGGAAGCGAAAAAGAGAAGGAAGTTGAGAGCGCGTTTGAATATGTAAAAAAACTGCCTGTGCGAATGATCGGCGCGCTGCCGGCCGTAAAGGTCACGGGCGAAGTAAAAGAGACGCGCCGAGTGACCGAGGAGCTTCGGGTAGCTCAGGGCAAGCTTGCCATAGGCTGCCGCACAGGGATAGTCGAGGGCGACGAGCTTTATCCCGCTTTGGTACTTGCTAATGCGCTTTTCGGCAGCACGCCCGTGTCAAAGCTGTTTATGAACGTAAGAGAAAAGCTTTCGCTGTGCTATTATGTCCGCTCAAATATAGATAAGCTAAAGGGCGTTATGATAATAGCCGCAGGCATTGAGAACGAAAACCTTGGGGTAACGCTTAAAGAGATAGAGGTGCAGCTTTCGGCCTTAAAGCGCGGAGAAATAAGCGAGGGCGAGCTTACGGCCGCACGCGCCGCGCTGGCGACTATGATAAATTCAACGCTCGATTCGGGATATCAGACAGAGGATTATTATATCACCGGAGCGATAAGCGGAGGCGCGTCGTCTCCGCTCGAGCTTCTTAAAAAGCTTGAGCGCGTGACGCTCGATGAGATAATCGCGGCGGCGAACGCGATAAAATATGATACGATATACTTCCTGAAAGGAACGGCGGAGGCAGAGGGCAATGAATAACGAAACGAAAATAACAAAAAAGAAATACGAGGCTTTAGGAGAGGAACTTATACGCATAGACCATAAAAGCGGGCTTACTGCGCTTGTAGTTCCAAAGCGCGGCTTTTCAAAGAAGTACGCCGTATTTGCGACAAATTACGGCTCGATAGACCGCGAGTTTGGGTCGGAGCATACGAACGGCATGATAACGGTCCCAGACGGTATCGCGCATTTTTTGGAGCATAAACTTTTCGAAGGAAAGGACGGCAACGCCTTTGAGAAATACGCCGTTACGGGCGCGCAGGCGAACGCTTATACGAGCTTTGACAAGACGGCATATCTGTTTTCCTGCACCGACAGATTTAAAGAAAACTTAAATATACTTCTCGATTTTGTGCAGTCGCCGTATTTTACAGACGAAAACGTACAAAAGGAACAGGGCATCATAGGTCAGGAGATACGCATGTACGACGATCATCCCGATTTCAGAGTGCTTTACAATCTTTTGAACCTTCTTTACGTCGAGCATCCCGTGCGCGTCGATATAGCGGGCACGGTGGAAAGCATCTCCCATATAACGCCCGAGATACTTAATACGTGTTATGATACGTTTTACGATCTTTCAAATATGGTGCTGTGTATTGCAGGCGATGTGAGCATAGACGACGTCATATCGGCGATGGATGAAAAGCTAATACCGAAGAGGGCGTTAAACATAGAGAGAAAGAAAGTTTCGGAGCCCGAAGGCATAGCCGGCGACTATACCGAGCAGCCGCTTGAAGTTGCGATACCGAAATTCCAGCTCGGTTTTAAAGACATATGCGGCGTGTTTACGGGCAGAGAGGCTCAGAAGAACGATCATATTACGGAGATACTCCTTGAAATGATAGCGGGCGAAGACACCGGCCTTTACAGCGACTTGTTCGGACGCGGCCTTATAAACAGAAGCTTCGGATCTGAGTATTACAGAGAGCGAAGCTTTGCCTTGAGCATATTCGAGGGCGAAAGCGAGGACCCGAAATCGGTAAGAGATGCGATTTTTGAGAGGATAGAGGAGCTTTGCGCCGATTTTGACGAGGATGCTTTCAATATCGCAAAAAAGAACGTATACTCACGAATGATTTTTCAGTTTAATTCTACGGACAATATTGCAAACAGCCTGATTTCATGTTATTTTAATGATATCGATATGTTCGAAGGCGCAGAGCTGATAAGATCCATATCGAAAGAAGAGGCGAAGGAACGTCTCGTGACTCATTTCAGAAAAGAGCTTGCAGCGCTGTCGGTGATATGTCCCGCAAACGGCAAACAAAGTTGAGCGGAGGTAAGATACATTGACGGCAGATAATTCTATATCATTTCCCGGACTGGGTATAAGTGTCGACCCGTCCAGAACGGCTTTTGAGATCTTTGGTTTTTCTGTATATTGGTATGGCGTTATTATAGGGATAGGTTTTGTTTTAGGGCTTTTGTATGCTCTTTCAAGAGTGCGATATGAGAAGATAAAAGAGGACGATTTTCTTATAGTACTCATAATATCTCTTCCCGTTTCAATAATTTGCGCCAGAGCTTATTATGTGATTTTTTATAGCTCCCTATATTTTACAGACGGAAAATTTGATTTTATACGCGCCGTGTCCATACGCGACGGAGGACTTGCCATATACGGCGGGGTCATAGGTGCGTTTTTGTGCGCGTTCATAATATGTCGGATAAAGAAGATAAGCTTTCTGAAGGTGAGCGACTGCGTTGCGGTAAGCTTTCTTATAGGACAGGGCGTCGGACGCTGGGGCAACTTTTTCAACAGAGAGGCCTACGGCGAGATAACGACGCTGCCGTGGCGCATGGAGATCTACGATCTGGCGGCTCATGCTCGCATCTGCGTACATCCCACGTTTCTGTATGAATCCATATGGAATCTTTTGGGGGCTCTCATTTTACATATCTATTATAAGCGCAAGAAATTCAACGGCGAGATCCTTTGCATGTATATCGCATGGTACGGACTCGGTCGTATGTTCATCGAGGGCATAAGGACCGACAGCCTGTATCTGTTCGATACGGGCGTCAGGGTCTCTCAGGCGCTTGCGGCGGTCTCGTTCGTTTGCGCGGTCGTTATCATAATCATAGCAAGAATAAAAACAAAGCACAGGGAGATAGGTTGATCATGTCGGCAAAAGTAATTGACGGAAAAGCACTTTCCAAAAAACTGAGAGAACAGATAAAAAAAGACGCACAGGCGCTTAAAGAAAAGGGCGTATGCCCGTCGCTGTCTGTAATAATAGTGGGCGAGGACCCGGCGTCGAAAACGTATGTGAAGAACAAGCGGTTGGCCTGCGAAGAGGTGGGCATAAGATCGGACGTATACGAATTGCCCGAAAGCACCACTTCTAAAGAGCTTCTTTCTTTGGTAAACAAGCTCAACGACGACGACAGCGTACACGGAATACTCGTGCAGCTTCCGCTGCCGGGGCAGCTTGACGAAAAGGTAGTTATCGAGAATATCCGCATCGACAAGGACGTTGACGCTTTCCATCCGCAGAATGTAGGACGCATAATGATAGGCGATTTTGATTTTCTGCCCTGCACTCCCGCAGGAGTCATGGAGATAATAGACGAAGCCGGCGTTGACGTAAAGGGTAAAGAGTGCGTAGTAGTGGGACGAAGCAACATAGTCGGCAAGCCGCAGGCAATGCTGCTTCTTCACAGACACGGCACCGTAACGCTGTGCCATTCGCGTACGAAGGACTTAAAGGAGGTAACGCGCCGCGCCGAGATACTCGTAGCGGCCGTGGGCAAGGCAAAGATGATAACCGCCGATATGGTGCGCCCAGGAGCCGTTGTAATAGACGTGGGCATGAACCGCGATGAGAACGGCAAGCTTTGCGGCGACGTGGATTTTGAGAACGTGAAGGAGGTCGCCTCCGTTATAACTCCCGTTCCGGGAGGCGTTGGTCCTCTTACGATAACCATGCTTCTTAAAAATACGATAAAAGCGGCCGAGCTTAAAGCAAAGAAAAATGCGTAGAGACCGCGTAAGCTGAATATATGAAAGAAGGTGTTTAGGTGCCGAGCAAAGATGTGCGCAGGGAATTATCCGATAAAACGCTTGCAGAGCTAAAAGAAACTGCGCGTGCTCTTGGCATAAGAAGCGTAACGGCATACAGAAAGGCCGAGCTTGTAGAAAAGATCTACGAGCTTATGCTCCAAAACGAGAATGCACTGAAAGCAGGCCTAAAGCTTAAAGCGCGCGAAGGCGCCGAAACGGGGGAAGAGCCTGCAAAACTGCCGAGGATCCCCGTAAAGACTCAGCCGATTTCCGATGCGGGGGAAAGCGGGCGCGCCGAGAATTACGCAGACTCGGCAGCCGACGCATCAGTCGACGCCAAAGAAGATAACGGCAGTTTATCTGAATATGAAGGGTACGATGTTGCGGGCGAGAGCGGCGAGTCTAAAGCGTACGGCGTGGGCATGCTTTCGCCGCAGCAGGAAAAACTGCAGACCACAGACAGCCGCCGCGAAGCGGGAGGCGTGCTTGACATGCTCTCTGAGGGCTTCGGCTTTTTGCGCGGCCAGAATTTACTTCCGGGGCCGGAGGATATATATGTTTCACCTACCCAGATAAGACGTTTTCGTCTTCGCCAGGGCGACAAGCTCTGGGGCGTAGTAAGAAAGCCGCAGGAAGACAAATTCGAATCGATGATCTTCGTAAAGACGATAAACGGCGACAAGCCCGACGCTGCAATACGCCGAGTTTTGTTTGAACGGCTGGAAGCCATATTCCCCGACGAGCGTATGCGTCTTGAGACCGACAGGACGAATTATTCCATGAGACTTACTGACCTTGTCGCTCCCATCGGCAAGGGGCAGCGCGGAATGATAGTTGCGCCGCCCAAAACGGGCAAGACTACGCTTTTAAAGCAGATAGCCAACAGCATAAGCCGCAACAATCCCGAATGCGAGCTTATCGTGCTGCTTATCGACGAACGTCCCGAGGAGGTCACGGATATGCGCCGCAGCACGAACGCCCAGGTGCTCTATTCCACATTCGACTCGGAGCCCGTTCATCACATAAAGGTCGCGGAAATGGCGCTTGCCTACGCGATGAGACAGGTAGAACATAAAAAGGACATAGTGATACTTTTAGACTCCATAACGAGGCTTGCAAGGGCTTATAATCTTGTTACGCCGCCTACGGGACGCACTCTTTCGGGAGGACTTGACGCGGGCGCGCTCATGTTCCCGAAGAAGTTCTTCGGCGCGGCGAGAAATATAGACGGCGGAGGATCGCTTACGATACTTGCGACCGCCCTGGTCGAAACGGGCAGCCGTATGGACGATATTATTTTCGAGGAATTTAAAGGAACGGGTAATATGGAGCTTTATCTTGACAGAAAGATGAGCGAACGACGCATATTTCCGGCTATCGACATAAACCGTTCGGGCACAAGACGGGAAGAACTGCTCCTTAGTAAACGCGAGCTTGATTTTCTCTGGTCGCTCAGGCGTTCCTTGGGCGGCAGCGGAACGGATATATACGAAAAGCTTGTTTCCAAGATCATAGCGACAAATTCAAATGCCGAACTTGTTGATGTGCTCTTAAAAAGCAGAATATAACTCTGTTTTCAAAGAAAACGGACAACTGCCGATGTTGAAATGCAAAAGACAGTATCAAGTGTTTTTGCATTTCAACACTTTTTGTGATATAATAAAAAATTATAAATATCAAACCGTATCTTAAAGGTGATTTTATGAAACATAGGCTTTATTCGCTCATTTTGATAGTTTTGGCGTTTTTGCTCACATTATCCGCCTGCGGGAAGGCCTCCACTTTGGACGGCGATAAAAGCGAAGCGGATAAGGATGCCGTAAAAGAAGAAAGCGTGCAAGATATAGAAGCCGAGCCCGAGCCGGAGCTTTCGCCCGACGAGCTTACGCTTCTTCGCGCGCGTCAGATCGTCGATGAAATGAGCGTTCCCGAGCGCGCGGCGCAGATATTCTTAGTACGCTTTTACGGGGAAACGGCGCAAGAGCTTACTGCGGAATACTGCCCCGGCGGCTTTATAATGTTCGGCAAGGACTTTAAAGAAGAGACGCCGGACACGATAAGAGCTCTTACGTCGTCGCTTCAGGCCGACGCAAAGATTCCGCTTATTTTCGGCGTTGACGAGGAGGGCGGCTCTGTCGTGCGTGTAAGCATGTATGAGGCGTTCAGAGCGGAAAGATTCAAGTCTCCAAAGAGACTGTATAAAGAAGGGGGACTTGAGCTTATCGCCTCCGACGCACGGGAAAAGTCGCAGCTTTTACTCGGACTGGGCATAAACATGAACCTTGCGCCCGTATGCGATATATCTACAGACCCTGACGACTTTATGTACGACCGCGCCTTCGGACAGGGCGCCCGCGAAACGGCGGAGTATGTGTCTTTGGTGTGTACCGAAATGAAGAACGAAGGGATAATGAGCGTTTTAAAGCATTTTCCGGGATACGGCGGCAATGTTGACACGCACACGGGCATAAGCGTTGACGAAAGGCCCTATGAGCAGTTTATAAATGAAGACTTTCTGCCGTTTCGTGCAGGCATAGAAGCCGGGGCTCCGTTTGTGCTCGTTTCCCACAACAGCGTCCTTTGCATGGACGGGCAGTACCCCGCTTCACTTTCAAGAAACGTACACGATATTTTAAGAAACGAGCTTTCGTTTGACGGCGTTATCATAACAGACGACCTTGTTATGGATGCGATAGGACAGTTTGCAGACACGGCCGAGGCGGCGGTGCTTGCCGTGAACGCAGGCAACGATATGCTGATATCCTCGGATTTTACAACGCAGTATAACGCCGTTCTGAAGGCGGTCGAGAACGGAACGATAAGCGAGGAGAGGCTGTACGACGCGGCGCTTCACGTAGTAACAGCCAAGCTTAAATCAGGTATAATAAAGTAGGATAGAGATATGCTTTTTTCAAGCACATTATTTATTTACGGCTTTCTTCCGGCGGTACTTTTATTGTACTATGCCGTGTTTAAGCCGTTCTTAAAAAAAATGACTTACAGAAACGTGCTCTTGTTTGCGGCAAGTATATTTTTCTATGCTTGGGGCGAGCCACGCTTCGTTTTTGTAATGCTTCTGTCAATAGCGGCGAACTGGTATTTTGCGCTTATGATAACAAAGTACAGAGAAACGCCGCGCGCAAGACTCGTTCTGATTTTTACGCTTGTTTTCAATTTGGGCATTATTTTTATCTTTAAGTACCTTATGTTTTTCTGCGAGAACATAAACGTGATGTTCGGCGCGGGGCTTAAAGTGCCGGTGATAGATCTGCCGATAGGCATATCGTTTTTTACCTTCCAGTCTATATCCTACGTTGTCGACGTATACAGAAAAAAAGGACGCGCGCAGAAAAACATATTGAACGTCGGGCTTTATATAGCCTTTTTCCCTCAGCTTATAGCGGGACCGATAGTACGATATCAAACGGTTGCCGCTCAGATAATGAACAGGAAAGAGACTCTTGCCGGTTTTTCCTACGGCTTTTGCCGCTTTGTTGCGGGTCTTGCAAAAAAGGTGCTTATAGCAAATCAGATGGCGCCGGTAGCCGACGCGGCTTTTTCGGGCGGCGGGCCGGAGTCTGTCATGACGGCGTGGCTCGGCGCTTTGGCGTATACGCTGCAGATATATTTCGACTTTTCGGGATATTCCGACATGGCGATAGGCCTGGGGCAGATGTTCGGCTTCAAATTTCTTGAGAACTTCAACTATCCTTATATTTCAAAGAGCATAACAGAGTTCTGGCGCAGATGGCACATGTCGCTGGGAACATGGTTCCGAGATTATGTTTACATACCTATGGGCGGCTCGAGAGTGGAGAGCCGCATAAGGCTTATAATAAATCTCTTCGTCGTATGGCTCTTAACGGGCGTATGGCACGGTGCTTCGTGGAATTTCATAGTATGGGGCCTTTATTATCTTGTATTTCTTGTAATGGAAAAAATGCTCTACCCCGACGCGCTGAAAAATGCTTCGGACTCGCCTCCTAAAACGCGCGCGCTGTGGCATCTTTATACAATGGCTGTCGTGGTGTTCGGCTGGGTCATTTTCCGTGCCGATACGCTTGCTGGCGCGCTTTCGTATATGGGAGCCATGTTCGGCGGCGCGGGAGTGCCGTTCGTTTCCGATGATTTTCTTATGTTTGCAACGGGAAAAGGCTGGTATCTTATTTTGGGGGCTGTTTTATCGTGCCCGCTTGCGCCGTATATATCCGAAAAGCTTAACGCCTTCAAAGAGCAGACTGCGCCTCGGCGCGCTCTGTCGCTTGCGGCGGATATAATATATCCTGCGGCCTATGCAGCGCTTTTGCTTCTGTGTACCGCATTCCTTTTAAAGAACACTTATAACCCGTTTATTTATTTTAATTTTTAGGCGGACGATATGAATAACGATATACGAAAAAAAGTTAAACAGCGCGTAACGGCTTTAATACTTACATTCCTTGTGTTTTTTGTAGGTATTATGACGCTCATAACCTCCTTTGCCAAAGAAAGCGGCGACGACGCAGATGTCAGCGTTGAAGCGGAAGATATAAAGACGGAAGAAAGCTCGGAAGGCAACATCTTTGAAGACAGGCTTTTTATGTTTGACGGTTTTTTAAACCTATACTCCGCATTCGAGGTCTTTTCCGGCTCGCATATATTCGAGGATGCGGCTTACGGCTATCTCATAAAGGATATGCAGGGCAAGCTCCATTTTTCCGAGAAGCGCGCATATAAAGACGAATACGGCGAAAAGCTTTTGACTTTGGCCGGCAAAGCAAAGGCGGCGGGCATACCGTTTATCTATATCCAGGCGCCGAATAAACGCATACGCGGATACACCGTATTCCCGCCGGGAGCAAGGAACGATTCCAATGAGGATGCAGACGAGCTTATATCATTTCTCGGCGAAGCGGGAGTTGAAACGCTGGATCTGAGAGAACGTCTTTCGGGCAGCGGCATCCCTTATGCCGATATGTTTTATGCGACAGATCATCACTGGACAAATGAAACGGCCTTCTGGGCGTTTGGAGAGGTCGCGGCTGAGCTTTATTCGCGCTTCAAAATAAACTGCGACCCTTCGGGATATCACAGAAATATTGAAAACTATGATATAACGTATTATAAAAAGTGCTTTTTAGGTTCCCAGGGGAGGCGCGTAGGTAAGTTTATAGCCGGAGTAGACGATTATACATTCATTGCGCCGAAGGACAGCTTTGATTATGTGGTAAGCGATATGGTGCGCCGTCCCGACTGGCCGCTCGCGGAGGGCGGTTTCGGCGACGCGGTAGCAAGGGAGAGCATACTTTCGGACGAAGACATAACGGCCAACAGATACGCCGCGTATTTCGGATATGATTACGGCCTTATGAAAATAAAAAACAACAGCGCCGAAAACGACATAAAGCTCCTAATAATAAAGGATTCGTTCGCGCTGCCGCTTGCCGCATATCTTTCAACGTGCATCTCCGAGCTGTGGCTTTTGGACCCGCGCGACACGGGCGCGCCCATTGCCGAAAACGTCATGCGCGAGCACGATTTCGACGCCGTTATAGTTATGTACAATACAGAAGTATTTGACGACGCACACTTTGACGGATTATGCGTAAGTCAGGGAGAACGGCCATGACAAGAGAAGAAAAACAGTCATATATGAAAGAAGCGCTCACGGAGGCCGAAAAGTGCGCCGCCGCAGGCGATGTGCCGGTAGGATGCGTCGTTGTTGAAAACGGCCGTATCGTAGGAAGGGGCCGAAACTTAAGAGAGGCGCGCGCGTCCGCCACGTCGCATGCTGAGATCGTGGCCATTGAGGACGCATGCGCAAGGCTCGGAAGGCGGAATTTAAAGGGCGCGTCGATCTTTGTAACGCTGGAGCCGTGTCCCATGTGCGCCGGAGCGATAATGCTTGCGCGGATAGATGAAATATACATTGGCGCGCTCGATTTTACAACGGGAGCGTGCGGCTCAAAATTCAATCTGTTCGATTGGGATATGGCGCCGAAGCCGAAAATAGAGTACGGCGTTTTAAAAGACGACTGCGCGCGTATAATATCGCGCTTTTTTGAAAAAATGCGAAAAAGTGCGGACATTTAATAATTTGTTTACATGCCTTTACACAAAGTTCACATTTTAAACAAATATTATACATGAAATGGGGAAAGGGAAGGTTTATTATATAAGTGTAAAAAGAAACCTCAAACTTTTAATAAAGATTCCCCCTAACTCCCCACAAAAGACCTCGATGTGAGCGATCGAGGTTTTTTTATATATTTTTTCAAGTTTAATCTCTCGTTTGGCGGCAAATAATACGCTTGCGAAGACGTGTGCTTCGTAAAAAGGAGAGATGATATGAAAAAATTTGCAGCTGCAGCCGTCGTATGCCTTATCGCGATTTCTCTTTTTGGGTGTCAGAGCGCTCGAAACGGCGTGACCTCTTATGAAGGCGTCGGCCGAAGCCAAAGCGGCGCGCTCATAACGGAGACGACCGGCTCGGCGGACGTTATGGACGGCGCGCTTTTTTTGGGGACGCGCACACAAAGAAGCCGTGCGGCTGATGATAAAGGCGGCGTTGCGGGAGAGCCTTCTTATATAAGATTCTATACGCCGCTCGGACCCATGCCGCTTGATTGGTACGGGAAATACAGGATACTGACGGATTTTCAGTCGTTTTAGCGTATGAGAAAAGTGTCGGCATTTGCTTTTTTGCTTTTAGCGGCGCTTTGCGCATCCTGCGCGCAAACTCAGGCAGGAGAAAGAATAACGCAAAATATATACGCCGCGGCGCAGCAGACGAAGGAGAGCGAAGCTTTGGACGAAGCCGTAACTTACGAAACCGAGCTTATAAGTGTCGTTACGCCGCTTTTGGACAAGCGCGAGGGGCGCATAGAGAATATACGCCTTACCGTGGAGACGCTTCAGGGAAAGGTGCTTGGTCCCAAAGAAGAGTTTTCATTCAACGAGAGCGTCGGGCGGCGTACAATGGAGCGCGGTTTTAAGAAGGCAGTTGTTTTTAAGGACAATGAAAAGGAAAAAGAAGTCGGCGGAGGTATATGCCAGGTAAGCTCCGCGCTTTATAAAGCGGCGAAGGACGCCGGACTTACCGTAACGGAGCGCCACGAGCACGGACTTTTAGTTGACTATGTGCCGAAAGGCGAAGACGCCACGGTATATTACGGCGAGCTTGATCTTAAGTTTTTAAATTCGACAGACAAGCCGATAAGAATGGATTTTTATTTGGGAAGCGACGAGCTTACGGTAACGCTGACAAGCCTGGGGGCGTGATCTTGGCGCCCCCTTTAATTCTTTCGTTTCGCGCAATACGACATAATAATCTTGATAACATGCGCTTTTAAGAGTATAATCTTAATTAGAACAATTAACAGACGAAAGACTTTTAATGAGGTGAAATAATGTCCTTTAATATTGATTTTAAAAATTGCGGCGATATTTTTTCTTTGGCGGAATTTGAAGCGTATAAAATACGCTCGCTTGACGCGTATTACGCGCTTATATCAAAAAACGGCGCAGGAGCGAACATGACGATTTGGCACGACCTGCCCGAAAGCACGAGCGATGAGTCTCTTAATAGAATAAAAGAATGCGCGGAGAGGATAAAACAAAGCTCTGACGCCTTTGTGCTCATAGGGATAGGCGGCTCATACGCGGGCGCGCGGGGAGCCATAGAGTTCATAAAGGGGCGAAATTACAACCTTACGGCGAAGGATACGCCGATGATCTTTTACAGCGGATGCGATTTGTCGCCGGACAGCATAAACTCTGTGATGGATATGCTGAGAGAACGTGATTTTTCCATAAACGTGGTATCAAAATCAGGCACGACGCTTGAGCCGGATCTGGCGTTCAAGATATTTTTGGAGCTTATAAAAGAACGTTACGGCGAAAGCGAGGCGGCGCAAAGGATATACGTTACGACCGACCCGACAAAGGGACTTTTAAGAGAGCTTTCAGACGAGCGCGGATATGAATCGTTCGACATTCCCCCAGGCGTGGGAGGACGTTATTCGGTGCTCACGCCGGTAGGGCTTCTTCCTATGGCCGTATGCGGCGTAGATATAGACGAGGTAATGCGCGGCGCGCGCGACGCTTACCGCGATTTTATGGAGCCTGAGTTTGAAGACAATCTATGTCTTCAATACGCTGCCGTTAGAAACTATCTTTACAGTAAAGGCAAATGCGTTGAAGTTTTCGCCTCGTTCGAGCCAAATCTTCATGCCTTCGGCGAATGGTTAAAGCAGCTTTTTGCCGAAAGCGAGGGAAAGAGCGGCGGCGGCATATTCCCCGTGTTCTCCACGTTCTCGACCGACCTTCATTCGATTGGCCAGTATATACAGGACGGCACGAAGAACCAGTTCGAAACGCTTTTATGGCCCGACTCCCCGCTTTCCGATATAACGCTTTCGGACAGCGCGAAGGACGGCGCTCTTTCGTATCTTTCAGGCATGAAGCTGTCGGAAATAAACCGTTATGCGATGATATCGTCGGCTGCGGCGCATCGCGACGGAGGCGTACCTAATCTTACCGTCACATTCCCGCGCGCCGACGCATATTCATACGGATACCTTACGTATTTCTTTGAAAAGGCGTGCGCGCTGTCGGGATATATTTTGGGCGTGGATCCGTTCAATCAGCCGGGAGTAGAGGCTTACAAACGTTATATGAGAAAATTTTTGAATAAGCCAATGAAGTGATCGGGCGAATAAAGAGGTCAAATATACATTACTTTAAAAAAATATGCGTATTTGATTGAAAAAGCCGATAAGATGTAGTATTATATTATTACCCAAAAACATTATAGGAGTGAATGCCATGATAAAGATTGTTGCAGGACTTAAAGGCTCGGGTAAAACGAAGAAAATAATAAGCGACGCCAACAATACCGTTAAGACGGCAAAAGGAAATGTAGTATTTATCGAAAAATCGAATCAGCTCATGTATGATCTCGACCGCGATATAAGACTTGTGGACGCATCTGAGTACGACTTACAGAATTACGACAGATTCACAGGTTTTGTGAAGGGACTTCATGCAGGAAATTACGATATAACGAATATTTATATTGACGGCCTTTTTAAGATCGTTAAAAACAATACCGACGAGTTGTTTGAAGTGTTTATAAAAGAGATGGCGGAGTTTTCCGACAGAACGGGAATAGAGTTCTTCATTTCCGCAAGTATGGACCCCGCAAATATGGGTGATTCCAAAAAGTACATAATAAGCTGACGGCGGCCCAAATGTTAATATTTATTTAAAATTAAAAAAAGACTCATAAAGAGTCTTTTTTTAATTGCGTTTATGTGTTATGATAAAAAACAAGGTATTTTAGGAAAATCGGAGAGTGGACCATTGCCAAACGAAATAATTGACATGATGCGGCAAAGAGAGTATGCTTTGGCGGTGCGTGAAATAATATCTAAAAAGGGCGCGCTTCGCGGCAGGGATCATACTGCCTGCGTGGTGACGTACGGCTGCCAGCAGAACGAGAACGATTCGGAGCGGCTGCGCGGAATGCTCCTTGAGATGGGATACAGGCTCGTTTCGGAAAGACGCGGCGCCGATCTGGTCGTGTTCAACACCTGCGCCGTGCGCGAGGGGGCCGAGATGCGATTGTTCGGAAACGTGGGCGCGCTTGTGCACGAAAAGAGAAAGAATCCCGATATGAAGATAGCCGTATGCGGCTGCATGATGCAGATAGAAGAAAACGCCCGCCGCATAAAAATGCGCTATCCCCACGTTGACGCCGTATTCGGCACGCACACGCTGGCGCGTTTTCCCGAAATACTTTTAAATACGCTTAAAGACGGCGGCCGCACGTTCGACGTTCTAAATACCGACGGACGCATATACGAGGGGCTGCCGATACTGCGCGACAACGGGTTTTCGGCCAATATATCCATAATGTACGGCTGCAACAACTTCTGCTCGTACTGCATCGTGCCTTATGTGCGCGGACGCGAACGCTCGCGCGAGCCGCAAAAGATACTTGATGAAGTCACTGCGGCGCTTGAGTCGGGCGTTAAGGAGATCATGCTTTTGGGGCAGAACGTAAACTCCTACGGGCGCGACCTTAGTGAAGATATAGACTTTTCCGATCTGCTGCGAAGCATAAACGATATTCGGGGCGACTTTCGCATAAAGTTCATGACGTCGCATCCGAAGGACGCGACGGGGAAGCTCTTTCGCACTATGGCAGAATGCCAAAAGGCGGCGCGCCATCTGCATCTTCCGTTCCAGGCGGGAGACGACAGGGTGCTTCGTGCGATGAACCGCGGATATACGAAAAAGCAGTATCTTGACAAGCTTGCGCTTGCGCGTTCTTATATGCCCGACCTTACGGTCACGAGCGACGTTATCGTGGGATTTCCGTCCGAGACGGAGGACGAGTTTTTAAATACGCTTGCTCTCGTTCGCGAGGGGCAGTTCGATATGCTCTTTACTTTTCTCTATTCAAGGCGGCCCGGAACTCCCGCCGCCGCTATGGATGAGCAGGTGCCGCGAGACGTAAAAAAACGCCGCTTCGACGAGCTTACGGCGCTTCAGAACGGTATCTCTCTTGAGAAAAACAAGGCTTTGCTTCATCGCCGCGTGCGAGTTTTGGTAGAGGGGGAGAGCCGTACCGATGCGAATATGATGACGGGACGCACTGACGGCGGAAAAACAGTGAATTTCGAGGGGACGAAGGACCTTAAGGGGAAGTTCTGCGACCTTGAGATAATAAAGGCCAACACATGGTCGCTATACGGAAAATTATAAAAAATATTTATATAACGAAAGGAAAATTTTAAAATGTCGATGGATCTTATTTTATCTAAAGCAGTGGAAATAGGCGAGCTTATGAGAGAGACCGAGCAGGTCAAAAGACTTCTGGCCGCAAACGAGGCGTTTGAGGCAGATGAAGCGCTCAGAGACAAGGTGGGCAACTTTGAGATGCAGCGTCAGAAGCTCGTTCAGATGCAGAATGACGGCGCGTCGAACGAAGAGATGGAGACGCAGAATTCTCAGATAATGAGCATATATGAGGAGATCATGGCAAGCCCCATTATGTCGGATATGACCGATGCCAACAACGAGGTTCAGCAGATAATGAACTATATCATTCGCACGATAAGCTCCTGCTTTGCAGGTTCGAGCGACGAGTGCGGCGGAGACTGCTCCGGCTGCGCAGGATGCCACTAAAATAAACGTCTCTGATAATAATGATAAGCGGGCGGCTTGTCCGCCCGCTTTTTCTTAAATCACACCTTTTTCGGGAGGAATTTCAGTGAGCGGTGACAAGTCACCTAAGATGACTCCTATAATGGAGCAATATTACAGACTTAAGGCAGAGCATAAGGATCATCTGCTCTTTTTCAGATTGGGCGATTTCTATGAGATGTTCTTTGACGACGCCGACATTGCGGCGCGTGAGCTTAAGCTTACGCTTACGGGGCGAAAGTGGGGACAGGGCGTTCGTGCGCCCATGTGCGGAGTGCCGTATCACAGCGCCGAGAGCTATATAAAACGGCTCATTGAAAAAGGATACAAGGTAGCCGTATGCGAACAAACTACCGACCCGAAGCAGTCGAAGGGACTTGTGGAGCGAGAAGTGATACGAGTGGTAACGCCGGGAACTCTTATCGAGGATCCGCTCGTCGCCGCATCCGACAATAATTTTATCGCGGCCGTGTTTACGTCGCCGACGTCGTGCGGCGCGGCATTCTGCGACATTTCAACTGGTGAGATGCATGTGTGCCGCATCGAGGGCGAAAACGAGCAGAGCATATGCGATACGCTTTATAAATTCCTGCCGAAAGAGGTGTTATTAAACAGGGGATCTGCTTTAAACAAAAGCCTTATGCAGTTTGTGAAAACGCGGCTCGGCGTTTCGGGCGAGGAGATAAGCTACACTCCCGATGCGCTTTTATCCGCGGCTGCGCTTAAAGAGCAGTTTGGAGACGTGCTGCCCGATGAGCTTATGAGCGCCGATGCGCGCGGGGCTGCAAGCGCCGCACATATACTTATCATGTATCTTACGGATACGCAAAGAGGCGCGCTTTCAAACCTTACGAATATATCGTTTTTTGAGATAGACGAATACATGGACATAGATATGTCCACAATGAGAAATCTTGAGCTTACCGGGGCGATGCGCGGAGACAAGCGCGGCTCGCTTTTATGGGTGCTCGATCTTTCGCGCACGCCGATGGGACGAAGGCTCATAAAAAAGCGCATAGAGATGCCGCTGCTCGATCCCGCGCGCATAAACGCGCGTCTCGACGCCGTTGACGAGCTTCATAAAAATCCGTATATCTTGGGCGAGGTCTGTGATGCCCTCGACGAGGTATACGATATCGAAAGGCTCATGTCGAAGGTAGCATATCAAAGAGCGAACGCGCGCGACTTAAACGCGCTCGCGCGCTCGCTTGCGTGCATTCCGAATATAAAGGAGACTATTTCTTCGCTTTCATGCGGATATATAAAAAAGATAAATTCCGAGCTTTACGATCTGAAAAAACTCTATACGAAAATATCCGCCGCGATAACGGATGAGCCCTCCGTTCAGATAAAGGAGGGCGGCATAATAAGAAGCGGCTTTGACGAGACGCTCGACAGACTGAGAGATATAGGCGAGAACGGCAAAAAATACATAGCGAAGCTTGAAGCCGACGAACGCGAAAAAACGGGCATAAAAAATCTGAAGATAGCGCATAACCGCGTGTTCGGCTATTACATCGAGGTCACGCGATCTTATTACGACCTCGTGCCGGACGGATACATAAGAAAGCAGACGCTGGCAAACAGCGAGCGGTATACGACAAAGCAGCTTCAGGAATTCGAGAACACGGTGCTCGGCGCGCACGACAGGGCCATAGAGCTTGAATATGAGATATTTTGTTCATTAAGAGACGAAGTAAAGGCCGAGATGCGGCGCATACAGGACATAGCCTCTGCGCTGTCGAGGCTTGACGCGGCCTGCGCGCTTTCGGAGGCGGCGTTAAAGTATGATTACACGCGCCCCGTTATCCATACGGGAGACGAGCTTATAATAAAAGAGGGACGCCACCCTTCGGTGGAAAAGATGAATCCATCGGAGGTGTTCGTCCCCAACGACGTATATCTCGACTGCGCGGAAAACAGGACGATGATAATAACGGGCCCTAATATGGCGGGCAAGTCTACGTACATGAGACAATGCGCAATAATCACGATAATGGCGCAGATGGGCTCCTTCGTGCCGGCGAAGTACGCAAAAATAGGCGTCGCAGACAAGGTCTTTGTGAGGGCTGGAGCCTCGGACGACCTCTCGGCCGGACAGTCCACCTTTATGCTTGAAATGAGCGAGGTGGCGAATATTTTAAAGAACGCAACTTCGCGTTCGCTCCTCGTTTTTGACGAGATAGGACGCGGCACGAGCACCTACGACGGCATGGCTATCGCGCGCGCCGTTGTTGAGGAGGTAAATTCAAAGGAGAGACTGGGCGCGCGCGCGATGTTCGCCACGCATTATCACGAGCTTTCCGAAATGGAGCGCGATTTTGACGGGATCAAGAATTACAACGTATCGGCCGTAAGAGAACACGGCACGGTGGAGTTTTTGCGAAAAGTACGCCCCGGAGCGGCTGACGGTAGCTTCGGCGTAGAGGTAGCGGCGCTGGCCGGCGTGCCTTCGCGCGTTGTACGGCGCGCAAGAGAGGTGCTTTGCTCGCTGGAGGAAGAAAACGCCGCAAACGCGGGAAAGGTGCCTGCTCCCGCCTGTGTGCCTCCCGAGTATGAACAGTACAGGCAGATATGCGCAGAGATTATAGCGATAAACCCCGACGAGCTTACGCCGATGGACGCGCTGGGCAGGCTTTATGAGCTTAAAAAACGTTTAAAGAGGAAATAGTCATGGGTAAGATAAAGGTCCTCGACAAACATGTAGCTTCGCTTATCGCTGCCGGAGAGGTAGTGGGAAGAAGCGGCTCCGTTATAAAGGAGCTTGTTGAAAACTCAATAGATGCGGGAGCGGACAGTATAAGCGTGGAGATAAAGGCCGGAGGCAGCGCTTTCATGCGCGTTTCCGACAACGGCTGCGGCATGACCAAGGAGGACGCAGGACTTTGCCTGCTTCGTCATGCGACGAGCAAGCTTTCAGACGAGGCTGGGCTGGAGGCGATAACGAGCCTCGGCTTTCGCGGCGAGGCGCTCTCCTCGATCTGCGCCGTTTCGCGCATGGAGATACTTACGAAAACAAAAGACGACGAGGCGGGAATACTTTTAAGAGCCGAGGGCGGCGAGATCTTTTCTATCTCAAAGGCGGGATGTCCCACGGGCACTACGGTGATCGTGCGCGACCTTTTTTACAATACGCCCGCAAGGCTTAAATTCCTAAAGCGCGATTCGGCGGAAGCGGCGCATATTTCGGATATAATGTCGCGCATCGCGCTGGGAAATCCCTCTATAGCATTTAAGCTCATACGCGACGGCAATACGGTAATGCAGACTTATGGTGACGGAGAGCTTAAAAACGCCGTTTACGCCGTATGGGGCAAAAGAATTTTAGACGGCATGACAGACGTCGATTATGAAAAATCGGGCATAAAGGTAAGCGGACTTGTGTGCGCGCCGTATGCCGCAAAAAACAACAGGTCGTTTCAGAATTTTTATATAAACGGAAGATTTGTGCGCTCGAAGCTTTTGTCGGCGGCGCTTTCGGAAGCATATTCGCCCAATCTTTTTACAGGCAGGTTCCCCGTGGCCGTGCTTCATATCGAGATCGCGCCTTCCGCGGTAGACGTTAACGTCGATCCCGAAAAGCTTACAGTGAAGTTTTCAAATGAGAGAGACCTTTTTGATACGGTATATTTTGCCGTAAAGAGCGCGCTTTCCGAAAGCGGCGTAAAGCCTGCGCGCATAGGCCCGAAGTATACGGCGGCCGACTTTGGATCCGCACCGATTCAGACGGCGTTCATATCGCCGCGAGCAGAGGATGAAAAAGCGCAAAACGCTTTTTCGTTAAGGCAGGACAGCGTATTAAAAAACGCCGTAAAACAGGGCGGCGCGCTGACCTTGCCCGATCTTTCCAAAGATGCGCCGAAAAAGCCCGACGACACGCCGGACGGCATCATGACAGACCGCGTTTATGTATATGATCCGGACAGTGCGGACATAAGAGCGAATATAAGAAAAGAAAACAAAACGCCCAAGTTTGGGAACACTCTTAAAAATGAGACGTATCCCGATCATCCGATCATAAACACAGGCGAAGAAATAACGCCGGATGTTTTTGTCGTGGGAGAGCTCTATTCAACATATATCATAGCTCAAAGCGGCGATATAACGTATATTATCGATAAGCACGCCGCCCATGAGCGCATAATTTTTGAACGGATACGCGGTCGAAGCGAGGCTGCTTCACAGATCCTTCTTTCGCCGGAAAGCATAACGCTGTCGCCCAAGGATTTTGAGATCGTCATGTCGGGAAAAGAAGCGCTTTCGAATATGGGATTTGATATAGAGGACTTCGGCACGAATACCGTGCTTGTACGCGCCGTTCCGTTTGATGCGGCAGAGGCCGATACAGAGCAGCTCATATATGAGCTTATAGCCGATATCGAACGCGCGCATGATAGGAAAAGCGCGTCTGCAACGGAAGAAATGCTTAAAACCGTTGCCTGCAAGGCGGCGATAAAGGCGGGGTATGTGACGTCGAAAAGAGAGATGGAGGAGCTTTCTAAGCTCGTTTTATCAGACTCAAGATATAAATACTGTCCGCACGGCAGACCGACTTATCTGAAGCTTACAAATGACGATTTGAAAAAACAGTTTTCGCGCACATAGGCGCAGTATGTTTTTTATATAGTTTTTGGTATAATTATGGAAAAGATACGTGTAGTTGTTATATGCGGCCCTACCGCTACGGGAAAAACAAAGCTTTCGGTAGAGCTGTGCCGAAAGTTTTCGGGCGAAGTCGTAAATGCCGATTCCATGCAGGTCTATAGAATGCTTGATATAGGCTCGGCCAAGCCCGGCGAACGCGAGCGCGGCGGCATACCGCATCATATGATGGACGTTGTGGATCCGGCCCAAAGCTTCAACGTGTCGGATTATTGTAAAATGGCCGGCGAATGTATAGCCGATATAAACAAAAGAGGAAAGCTGCCCTTTTTGGTGGGAGGCACGGGCCTTTATATCGATTCTCTTATCGGAGGCGTAGACTTCTCTCCCATAGAAAACGACTATGAGTATAGAGCGGCTTTAAGCTTGCGCATAAAAAACGAGGGCACGGCGCCGCTTTATACTGAGCTTTTAAAAATCGATCCGAGCTCGGCTGAGAAGATAAACATAAACGACGAAAAGCGCATAATCCGCGCTCTTGAGATATACCATGTCACGGGCAAGACGAAATCATATTTTTCAGAATGCTCGAAATTGCAGGAAAGCAGATACGCTCCGCTTTATATAGGTCTTAATTACCATGACCGCGCGCTTATGTATGAACGTATACGCGCGCGTGTAGACGAAATGATGCGCGCGGGGCTATTGGAAGAAGTAAATACTTTATCGCGCATAGACGGGTTTTTATCATCCACGGCGTCAAGAGGCATAGGATACAAGGAGGTTTTCCCCTTTCTTCGCGGAGAGGAAACGCTGGAAAATACTATTGAAAGCATAAAAAGAGCTTCTACGCGCTATGCAAAGCGTCAGCTTACGTGGTTTCGCAGAAATAATGATATAAATTGGCTTTATGCGGACGGAGACGGAGGCTTTGAGGCGATGCGGCGCGACGCTGAAAAGCTTGTCGGCGAGTTTTTGAAATAAAAGGTGAAATATGAACAGAGATGAGAATAAGCAAAGCACTACGAGCATGGGCTCGTTCATAATATATTTTGTGGCGGCAGCTTTCGTGCTGTTCTTGTGCGTTCAGGGATACAACGCCGTTTTTAGGAGCGTTCCCACGGAGAGCGCGTCGCGCGGAGTCGCTACGGAGTCGTATAACGTCACGGGAGTTGTGTTTAGAGACGAGGAGATGCTTTACGGCTACGGCAGGGAGGGCATGATAGATTATATCGTTGACAACGGCGAAAAGCTTGCGAGAGGCGCTACTGTGGCGCAGTATTATCCGTCTCAGGAGGATATAGACAACCGCCAGAAGGCGGCCGCGCTTGAGGCTGAGCTTGCAAGCTATACCGACGTTTTGGCGAGCGCCCAGGTGGGCAGCACCGACGCGAGGATGAACGACCTTTCGCTGGACAGAAATATACAGCTTATAATGAACTATAATAAAAAGGGCGACTACAGAAGCTCAAGCTCCATGAAGAACGAGATAAGAATGCTCATAAACAGAAAGCGATACATTGCCGGCGAGGCGCTGAGCTTTGACAGCGAGATAGACGAAATAGCAGCGAAGCTAAGTGAGATAGGCGTGTCGGAAAGCCGCGTTTTAAGCGAGATATACGCGCCGATAGGCGGATATTTTTCGAGGACGTTCGACGGATATGAGGAGCGATTGAATACTTATACGATGGAATATTACGACGTGCCGGCGATAAAGGATCTGATGGCTTCGCAGCCGGACGACCTTACGATGTACGGCATAGGAAAGGTGGTCGCAAGCTTTGAGTTTTATTACGTGGCGCTTGCGGACAAATCGATCGCCGACAATTTCCAAAAGGGCCAGAGCGTACAGATAAGGTTCAAGGGCTCGGAGGATATGCTGTATCCCGCCACGGTGTCCGAAATGATCGGACCGTATGACAATACGTACGTTGTGAGGTTCAAGTCGAATTATACCTCGAACGCGATGAACCTTGAGCGTATGCCCGAGGCGGAGATAATAACGGCGCAGTATTCAGGCATAAGAGTGCCGAAGAGCGCAGTAAGAATGATAGACGGCAAGGAGGGCGTTTTTGTGCTTGTCGGCTCAATAGCGCGATTCAGGGAGATACAGACGCAGTATCTTGAGGGCGATTATTATATCGTCAGGGAAGATAACACATCAAACAACGCTCTGCTTTTGGGAGACCAGATAATAGTGCAGGGTACGGATATATATGAAGGCAAGGTTATGAGGTAGGTGAAAGAGCCGTGACAGTAAAAGAGAATTATGAAAAAATAAAGGAGCGTGTGCGCTTGGCAGCCGAAAGGTGCGGACGCAGCCCCGATGAAATAGAGATAGTATGCGTTTCAAAATCTGTTGACGCCGAAACGGCGAGAGAAGCCCTAAGAGCGGGAGTGAGGATAATAGGAGAAAACCGGGCGCCCGATTTCTTAAAAAAATATGAAGCGCTCCATGATGAGGCGAAATGCCACTTTATCGGACATTTGCAGACGAACAAGGCGGCTAAGATAGTGGGACGCGCAGACCTTATCCAGTCGCTAGACAGCATAAGGCTTGCAAAAGAGATATCGCGTATCGCCGTAAACCGCGGCGTCACTGTCGACACGCTTGTAGAGATAAACATAAGCGGAGACGAAAATAAATACGGCATAAAAAAAGAGGAGCTCGACGACTTTTTAGCGGAAATAGCTAAAATTCCCAACATAAGGGTAAGGGGGCTTATGTCAATAGGCCCTCTTCACGGCGATAAAGAAAAAATACGCCAATGCTTTTCGGATATGTATAAATTATTTATTGACACGCGCGCAAAAAAATATGATAATATAAAAGATAATATAAAAATGGAAGTACTCTCTCTGGGAATGAGCTCAGATTTTGAGCTGGCAATAGAATGCGGCTCAAATATGATACGAGTCGGAACAGCATTTTTTGAAAATATAAACAACGGATAAAGGAGATTAGCTATGAGTATCTTAAAGAAATTCAAGGATATGGTAGGTATGGACGATCCCGATGAACTCGAGGGCGAGGGCATATACGACCCCGAAGACGATGAAGCGGTGGATGAGGCGCCTGTCTATACTCCCGACCCCACGCCGGAGCCTCCTAAGAGGAGCAGACCCTCTTTCAGCACATCTGTGTCTTCCTCGGTGCCTAATGCATCAAACCTTCAGGTCGTTTTGGTAAAGCCGGAGCAGTTCGAGAATGCGCGGGAGATCGCCGATCATCTGAATACGAAGAAAACCGTTGTTTTAAACCTTGAATCTGCCAACAACGAAACTTCAAGAAGACTTATCGACTTTTTGTCGGGAGTTGCATATGCAAACAGCGGCAGACTTCAGAAGGTTGCCTCAAGCACCTTTATAATAATCCCCTATAACGTGGAAATGAGGGGCGAGATACTTGACGAGATCGAAAACAGCGGAATATTCTTTTGATGCGATTTGATTTCACGAGTTTAAAAGATTTTGCTTTCAAAGAGATAGATTAGGAAAGGAATGATACTTCCATGTATGAAGATGCAGATAACACCCGCCAGGCTATAGAAGGGGCGCAGCTGGAGGCTGTTTTTTCAAAGGTAAGCAAATTTGCCGAGTCAAGAGACGTTGCGGACAGTATAAACGAGAAGAAGCTCGTGGTAGTGAATCTTGAGAACGCGCCGCAGGATATAGAAAGACGCGTAGTGGATTTTCTTTCGGGAGTGGCTTATGCAAACAGCGCTACTCTTTCAAAGATCGCGGCCAGCACCTTTGTAGTTACGCCGTATTTTGTTGAGACGCTTAACGAGATGCGCGGTTCGTTGGGCGGCGCATCCTTCGACAACATTTCGTTCTAAGGAGACGAAAAGGAGGAGTGACGTATAGGAGCGTTTGTAAGCCTTATAACGGGCATATTATGGATCCTTCAGATGCTTATCATAATACGCGCGGTCATTTCGTGGATACGTATAAATCCAAATAAGGTTACATATTGGATAGTACGCATAACGGAACCGATACTTGCGCCGATAAGAAAGCTGATGATGCGCTCATCTTTTTTGCGTCAGTTTCCGGTCGATTTTTCTCCGGTGGCAGCATATTTTATTTTAGCGTTGGTTTCAAGAATGATCAGACGTTTGTATTATTACAGCCTTTTTTAAGGGGCGGCTTGTTATTTTATTGGTGAAAGGTGTGATGTTATGACTTTGCAGGATATAACCGACCGCAAATTTGATAAAGCTCTTCACGGGTACAAGATAGACGATGTAGATGCTTTTGTCTCTGAGGTCGCGTCAGAGTATGAGCGGATCTTGCAGGAGAACAGCGACTTAAAGCATAAAATGACCATACTTGCCGATAAGATACAGGAATACCGCGAAGCGGAAGAGTCACTTAAGGCGGCGCTTGTATCGGCGCAGCGCATGGGAGATTCCGTTACCATGGACGCCCGCCGTCAGGGCGAGGCTATAATTGCAGATGCAAGAGAAAAAGCCGAGCGCGCCATGAACAACGTAAACCTTCAGATACTTACGGAGAAGCGAAAGCTTGAAGAGGTAAAAAGAGAGACGCAGATATTCAAAGGACGTCTGCTGTCGCTGTATAAATCACAGATAACGATGCTCGAAACGATCCCGGGGATCGACCAAAGCGGCGAACAAGAGGACGGGCAGTAAGTTATAATAATTATCAAAATTACGGCGGACATAAAAAGTCCGCCTATATTTCATTACAGAGGCCCCGATGCGGGGGATAAAAGGAGAGAATTAGAGATATGGCAAACGACTACAATGCCACGGTGAACCTGCCGAAGACCGATTTTCCGATGAGGGCAAATCTTCCGAAGAGAGAGCCCGAAATATTAAAAAAGTGGCAGGATGAAAAATTATACGAGCAGATAATGGCGAAAAACGAGGGCAAGCCCCTGTTTATACTCCACGACGGGCCGCCCTATGCAAACGGCGACATACATCTCGGTCACGCCCTGAATAAGATATTAAAGGACGTTATCATAAGATATAAAAACATGTCGGGCTTTAAGGCGCCTTACGTTCCCGGATGGGATACGCACGGACTGCCGATAGAGCTTCAGGCCGTTAAAAAGCTTAAGCTCAACCGTGAGGAGGTAGACCCGATAACCTTCCGCAAGGCATGTGAAGAGTTTGCTCTAGGTTATGTAAACAATCAGAAGGAGCAGTTCGTCCGTTTGGGCAGCATCGGCGACTACGAAACTCCTTACCTCACGCTTCGTCCGGAATTTGAGTCAAAGCAGATAGAGGTATTCGGCGAAATGGCGAAGAAGGGCTACATCTACAAGGGCTTAAAGCCCGTTTACTGGTGTCCCGACTGCCAGACGGCTCTGGCCGAGGCCGAGATAGAATACGATAACGACCCCTGCACTTCGATATTCGTAAAATTCAGAGTTAAGGACGACAAGGGAAAGCTTTCGGGCATAACGGGCGACCTTAAAAAGACGTATTTCGTTATCTGGACGACTACGACGTGGACCATACCCGCGAACCGTGCGATAGCGCTCAATCCCGACTTTGAATATGCCGTAGTTTCGGCAAACGGCGAGTATTATATCATGTCGTCGGAGCTTACCGACGGCGTTATGAAGACGGCGGGCATAGAGGAATATAAGATCATAGCAAAAATGACGGGCTCCGAGTTTGAATATATGGTAGCCGAGCATCCGTATCTTCCCGATATAGATTCCACCGTTATTTTGGGCGACCACGTAACGCTTGAAGCCGGCACGGGCTGCGTTCACACGGCTCCCGGCCACGGTGCCGACGACTTTACCGTGGGCAAGAAGTACAACATACCCGTTGCGGTACCCGTTGACGAAAAGGGCTATCTTACCGAGGAGGCAGGCAAGTTTGCCGGCATATATTACGAAAAATCAAATGCGCTCATAATCGAGGAATTAGAGAGCAGAGGACTTCTTTTGGCGCATTTCGACATAGAGCACCAGTATCCGCACTGCTGGAGATGCAAAAAGCCGATAATCTTCCGCGCGACTGAGCAGTGGTTCGCGTCGATAGATAAATTCCGCGACAAGGCTGTAGAGGAAGTAAAGAAGGTAACGTGGATACCCGCATGGGGCGAGGAAAGAATAACCGGCATGGTGCGCGACCGCTACGACTGGTGCATTTCGCGCCAGAGGGTATGGGGCGTTCCGATACCGATATTCTATTGTGAGGAATGCGGCCACGAGCTTATAAACGACGATACGATAGCTGCGGTTGCGGCTCTGTTCAAAAAAGAGGGCTCGAACGCATGGTACAAGTATTCGGCAGAGGAGATACTGCCGAAGGGCTCCAAGTGCGAAAAGTGCGGCCATGATCATTTCAGAAAAGAAAGCGACATCATGGACGTATGGTTCGACTCCGGCTCGTCGCACCGCGGCGTTTTGGAGGTAAGAGACGACCTTCGCTATCCGAGCGACATGTATCTTGAGGGTCAGGATCAGTATAGAGGCTGGTTCCAGTCGTCGCTGCTCACTTCTGTGGCAACGCGCGGAGTGGCCCCGTATAAAACGGTGCTCACGCACGGCTTCGTTGTTGACGGCGAGGGCAAGAAGATGTCAAAATCGCTCGGCAACGTAATAAGCCCGCTCAATATAATAAAGGAATACGGCGCAGATATTTTAAGACTTTGGGTAATGTCCTCCGACTACCGCGTTGACGTAAGACTTTCAAAGGATATCTTAAAGCAGCTTTCGGAGTCGTACAGAAAGATAAGAAACACGGCAAGGTTTATATTAGGCAACCTTACGCACTTCGACCCCAATACCGATATGGTAGATTTTAAGGATATGTATGAGATAGACCGGTGGGCGCTTATGAGGCTTGAAAAGCTTGTTAAGCGCGTGCGCGAGGCATACGACGCATCGGAGTATCACGGCGTTTTCCACGCCGTACACGGCTTCTGTGTCGTAGACATGTCGAATTTTTATCTTGACATAATCAAAGACAGGCTGTATATTGAAGAGACACACGGACTTGCGCGCCGTTCGGCTCAGTCGGCAATGTATAAGATACTCGAGTCGCTCGTGCTTTTACTCTCTCCGGCGATCTGCTTTACGGCGGAGGAGATATGGCAGTATATGCCGCACACGAAGGAGCATGACACAGGCAGCGTAAGCTTTAACGAAATGCCGTCTTACAGCGGACAGTACGAGGACGCGGCCTTAGAGGAAAAGTGGGAGAAGATACTTCTTTTAAGAGAGGACGCGAAGAAAGCGCTTGAAAGCGCGCGCGCCGCAAAGATCATAGGCGCTTCGCTTGAATCCGAGGTCACGATATTCTGCAATGACGAATCATACGAATTTGTAGATTCCATAAAGGAAGACCTTCCGACGATATTCATAGCGTCTCACGTTCACGTAGAAAAGGGCGAGAGCGCGGACGCGCTGCCCGGCGAAAAATTCGCAGGCATATCCGTGCTTGTTAAAAAGGCCGACGGTCATAAGTGCGAACGCTGCTGGATGTATGTCGACGAGCTTTCTGATGATTCAAATCATCCTACGCTTTGCAAGCGCTGCGCAGGCATTGTGGGATAAAAGATGTAAAGTAAATATGTAAGCGGCACGTTTGTGCCGCTTTCTTTCCGAACGGAGATAAACATGCCACTTAATATAATCGTCATTATTCTCATAATCGCGTTTGACCAGATAGTAAAATGGTGGGCGTCATACTCGCTGAGATTCACAGGTTCCATACCTGTCGTCGGGAACGCGATACAGTTCACTTATGCCGAAAACAAGGGGGCGGCGTTTTCGTCATTTACGTCGCATACGGATCTGCTTATAGTAATCTCGGCGGTGTTCGTTGTCGTCGCGCTCATTCTTTTGATAAAGTATTACAGATCAAGTGCGCTGCTTCGATGGAGCCTCCTGTTCATAATCGGAGGAGCAATAGGCAATCTTATAGACAGAGTCCGCCTTTCTTACGTGGTGGATATGATAGATTTCAGGATAATCAATTTTCCGATATTCAATGTGGCCGATTCTTTTATAAGCATAGGCGCGGTGATCTTAGTGATATACGCTCTTAAGGATCTTACGCATGCGGGGAGAAAACGACGTGGAGAAAGCTGAGTTTATAGTTTCGGACGCCGAAGCGGGAATGCGGCTCGACGTTTTCGTTTCCAAGAAGCTCGGCGCAACGAGAAGCGCCTGCCAGCATATGATAGACGGAGGTCTCGTCACGGCGGGCGGCGAAAACCGCACAAAGAATTACAAGCTGAGACAGGGCGACGCCGTAAGCGTAACGCTTTCGCCGCCGAAGCAGACGTCGCTTACGGCGCAGGATATCCCGCTCGACGTAGTGTATGAGGACGACGATATCATAGTGATAAATAAGCCCAAGGGGCTTGTGGTGCACCCCGCGCCCGGCCATGAGGACGGCACGCTCGTAAACGCGCTCATGTACCATGCGGGAGAGTCGCTTTCGGGGATCAACGGAGAGCTTCGCCCGGGGATAGTCCATCGCATCGACAAGGACACTTCGGGGCTTTTGGTGGCGGCGAAGAACGACGAGTCGCATATAAAGCTTTCCGACGATTTGAAGGAGCATAAAATACGGCGCAGATACATGGCCGTAGTACTGGGACGTGTGCGGCAAGACGGCACGGTGAACAAGCCCATCGGCCGTCATAAGGCCGACAGAAAAAAGATGGCCGCCTTCGGCGCGGCTTCGCGCGAGGCGGTAACGCATTATAAAGTCGTTGAATACTTAAACGGATATACGCTTGTTATGTGCGAGCTTGAAACGGGACGCACACATCAGATCCGCGTGCATATGGCCTCGATAGGCCATCCTATAGCGGGCGACCCGCTCTATGGGGCAAAGAACGACAAGTCGGGAGAGGATGCGCAGCTTCTTTGCGCCGTGCATCTTGAGCTTACCCATCCGCGAACGGGCGAGCGCATGGAATTCGACGTTGAGCCGCCCAAGTATTTTAAAGATTTTGTCTTAAAGAAAAAGGAAAGGACGAATGAAGAAATATAACGGTATATTACTCATAACCGACGTTGACGGAACGCTTATGTCTAAAGATATGCGCGTAAGCGAACGAAACAGACGCGCCGTTTCCGAGTTCATAAGGGAAGGCGGCGCTTTTTGTCTTGCTACGGGCAGGAACAAAAACTCGATAAAATCCGTCACAAGCCAGATCGAAATAAACGCGCCGTGCATTCTTGTAAACGGCTGCATGATCTACGACGCGGCGGCAGAGCGCGTTGTTTGGGAGCGTTATTCCGACGAAAAACGCTTAAAGGAGATGCTTTTCGATATAATGGCGCTTGAAGAAAGCGTGGGCGTGGAAATATTCACGGGCAGAGGCATGTGCGTCGTTCGCGGCAACGCTATGACGGAGGTACACAAGGCGCGCGACTCCAAGGATTATTATGCTTCGCCGCTTCATGACGTGCCCGCGCCGCTTTATAAGGGCATACTTACGGACGAGCCAAATGAGCTTATCGCCGTTTCAAAGAGGATCGAAAAAAGCGGCATAAAGGAAAAATATCCCGACTATCGTTTTGTTTTTTCGGAGGATATTTTTCTTGAGATACTGCCCGCCGACGCTTCGAAGGGCGGCGCGCTTTCACAGCTTTTAAAAGCCTGCGGGGACAGATTTAAAAAGGTATACGCCGTAGGAGACAATTTTAACGATTTAGAGCTGCTTTCGGCCGCCGACTTTGCGGCAGCGCCGAAAAACGCGGTCGATGAAGTGAAATGCGCGGCCGACGCCATAGTGAGCGAAAGCTTTGACGGCGCGATAGCGGACGTAATAGATATTATAAAAAACACGGCAGGGTGACGCGCCCTGCCGCAAATTTTATTCCCACTCGCTCCAGACTTCGGGAGCGTAGCCCACGGTGGCTTTTTTGCCGTTTCGCACAACGGGAGTTTTCATAAGCCCCGGATTTTCCAAAAGCTTTTCCTCTATCGCGCTTTCGGGCGAGAGATACTTTATATAAAGCCGCTCGTAATCCTTTGACTTTTCGTCTATAAGCGCCGCCATGCCAACGGCGGCCTTAACGCTTCTGTATTCGCCTCGGCTCATGGGATAGCGCATTATATCTATGAACTGATACTTTATGCGCCGCTCCTTAAAGTAGCGTTCTGCCTTTTTCGTATCGAAGCACTTTGATTTTCCGTATATCTGTATGTTCATTTATCTCTCTCCCTTTCGTCTTTGGAAGCTGTAGCCTATTGATAAAAGTACGCCCTTAGGCATAAGGCGCGTAAGGAAGCTGCCGACCTTAAATGCCGCGCCGGGAACTATCGTCACCTTGTCTTCAAACATTTTCTTTAGCGCATATTCAGCTACGGCGGCGGAGTTCTGACCTTTTACCGCAAATTTTACGCCTGCCGTATCGTTGAATTCGGTATCTACCGGGCCGGGGCAAAGAGCGGAAAGGCGAACGCGGCTGCCGCGTTTTTTCAACTCGTAGCTTACGGCCTCGGTAAGCCTTAGAACATAAGCCTTGGAGGCGTAATACGACGACAAAAGCGGGCCCGGCATAAAGGCGGCGACAGACGCAACATTCAGTATGCGCCCCGAGTCCTTCTTTATGAAGTCTTTAAGGAAAAGCTTCATCAGGATATCGACGGCACATACATTAACGTCTATCATTTCAAGCTCGCGCCCAAGGTCTATCTCGGAAAACGCGCCGAATATGCCGAAGCCTGCGTTGTTTATAAGAAGGTCTATATCTTCGTCCTTTGTAAGCTCGTAAAGCTTAAAGCAGTTTTCGCGTATCGATAAGTCGACGGGTATTATCTTGGCGCCGTGCGTAAGATCGGCCGCAAGCTCTTTCATGCGGTCTTCGCGCCTTGCGGCTAAAATAAGATCGTATCCCATTTTGTCAAGCGCGCGCGCAAAGTCGCGCCCTATGCCGGAGCTTGCGCCCGTTATCAATGCTTTCACGGAAATTTTTCTCCTTTTAGATCGTCTTTATCCTCGTTTGTTTCCCGTATGGTTATTCTGTGGTTCTCTTCCGATGCGTCGTAAAGCATACGAAGAAGCGCCGGATATCGCGCGCCCATCGCCGCTTCAAGCGCAGGCAGATTTTTAAGCTGTATCGTTACGCTTTCCGACATGTCGGTAAGACAGTCGTAAAGCGCGTCCAGATTTCGCCCGTACCATGGCGGAAGTTTAAGCGAGGTCTCGAATATAGTATGTATATCTTCGTGGCTTTTAACCGCGCTTCCGTCGATAATTACAGTAGTCATATCTATTCCTCCCCGTAAAGCAGCGTAAAGCTTTCGTAATGGTCTTCGGTGTAATATATAAGGCCGTCGTTTGAGAAAACGATGCGTTTTGCGCCGCGTGATTTTGCGCCCAGCGTATCAATGTCACATTCCGTATACGTCCGCCCTTTCTTATCCGGCAAAAGCCCCTCGTAATTTCCGAACCTGTCGCCGCCTATGCACATTCCGGTGGCATATTTTTCAAGTCGGCCTCCGGACCAGCCGAGAGCGCGCGCTTCTTTTTTCGTGATGAAGTTCGAGGGCAGACGGCCGTAGGTGTGGATATACAGCGCCACGTCCTCTGCATGGGTGTAGCTTCCGTTTTCGTCTATAAGCGGCTCCATTTGCTCCTCGGGCTGTGCGTACGGTTCGTCGTATCGTTCGTCATACGGCTCGTCATACGAGTCGTCGTACTGCTCATCATAAGTGTCGTCATACGAGTCGTCGTATTGCTCTTCCTCGTATGGGTCGTCGTACGCTCCTCTTTCGTCCGAGCCGCTGTCGGAAGCGCCGCATCCGGCGAACATGATAAGCATAATAAACGCCAAAAACAGCGCTGCGATCCTTTTGAATTTCATAAAATCACACTCCTTCGTTCATTATACTGCCTATGTGCGCGCATTTCAATTTTTTACGGCGAAAAATATTGCATAATATGTGCAAATTGTATTGATTTTTGTCGAATTAAAGAGTACTATTATATTAAATAAACAAAAAAATATCAGGGGAGGTATACTCATGGGCAAATTTGTTATTAAAACAACTAAAACCGGCATCAAGTTCGACCTTAAGGCGGGAAACGGAGAAGTGATCGCAACTTCCGAGGTATATAAAAGCCTCAATTCCTGCAAAAAGGGCATAGCCAGCGTTCAGAAAAACGCTCCGAAAGCTGCGGTAGAGGATCAGACCGTTGAAGGCTTTGCCAAGGAAAAGCACCCCAAATTTGAGATATACAAAGACAAAGCAGGCGAGTTCAGATTCCGTTTAAAGGCTACCAACGGCCAGATAATCGCCGTAAGCGAGGGCTACAAGGCGATGAAGAGCTGTGTAAACGGCATAGACTCCGTTAAGAAGAACGCAGCCGACGCCAAGGTGGAGACGGCAAAGGAAGAGGAAAAGGCGGCTCCGAAGAAAGCGGCTAAGGCTAAGAAGAAATAAAATATCTCGTTTTACTTTTCCCGCTTACTGTTCGATGCGGCGAAAGCGAGCGCACGACACGGCAGGGGAGGCGGATTTGTCCGGCCTCCCCTCTGTTTTTGTTAGCAAGCGGCTAAGGCGGCTCATGAGCCTGTTTTGTTATATAAATAATTATTATATATTCACGCAAAAAACCTTTGACAAGCAATATTTTTAGTGTTATACTTTCCTTTAGCCGCGTGTCTACGGTTTTTAAAGGTCACGCCCTGCCGTATACAGCGAGTTTTTAAGAAAGCGAGGTGCATCTTTTTGTACGCTATAATCAAAACAGGCGGAAAACAGTACAAGGTGCAGGAAGGCGACACGATTTTTGTAGAAAAGCTTCCCGTTGAGGAAGGCGGTACCGTTACGTTTGACGAGGTGCTTGCAGTTGGGACCGACGACGGTCTGAAGGTCGGCGCTCCCGTGCTTGACGGCGCAACTGTTGAGGCCAATGTAGCCAAGAACGGTAAGGCTAAGAAAATTATCATCTTCAAGTACAAGTCTAAAAAGGGTTACAGACGCAAGCAGGGTCACAGACAGCCTTATACCAAGGTTGAGATAACCAAGATCAACGCGTAACCGATGACTACCGTTAAAGTATTTAAAACGAACGGCAGATTTTGCGGATTTTCGGTAGCCGATCACAGCGGCTACGACGAAGAAGGAGAAGATATAGTCTGCTCCGCAGTTTCGTCGGCAGTTCAGTTCGCGGCGAACGGCATAACGGAAGTAGCCGGAGCCGAAGCGGATGTATCGGTAAACGAAAAGACCGCAGAGATCACGCTCAGAACGTCTCCCGACAATGACGGCGCTCAGATATTGCTTGCTGCATTCGCGCTTCATATGGAGATACTAAGCGAAGATTACAATGAAAATATCAAATTCTGTATTTTGGAGGTGTAGGTAATGTTAAAGATAAGCTTACAGTTTTTTGCACATAAAAAGGGCGTTGGCTCCACGAAGAACGGCCGCGACAGCGAGTCCAAGCGTCTCGGCGCAAAGCGTGCAGACGGTCAGTTCGTGCTTGCAGGCAACATCCTCGTTCGTCAGAGAGGTACGAAGATCCATCCCGGAACCAATGTAGGAAAGGGCAGCGACGATACGCTTTTCGCTCTTATAGACGGCAAGGTAAAGTTCGAGAGAATGGGTAAAGACAGAAAGAAAGTATCCGTTTACGCGATCGAGCAGTAATATAAGTAAGGGCTTAAAAAATCTCGGACTGCGGTCTGAGATTTTTTTATATGGCGCAGGCAAGGAGGACGCATATGTTTATAGACGTCGCAAAAATAACGATAAAAGGCGGCGACGGCGGCCACGGCAAGGTGTCGTTCCACCGCGAAAAATATATAAACGCGGGAGGCCCTGACGGCGGCGACGGAGGGCAAGGCGGCAACGTGGTATTCGTTGTGGACCGAAATATGTCTACGCTTATGGACTTTAAATATAAGCGCAAATATTTTGCCGAGGACGGCCAGGGCGGCGGACAGAAGAAGTGCTTCGGAAAGAACGGGAAGGACCTTGTTATCAAGGTGCCGGAAGGCACGCTCATAAAAGACGCCGAAACGGGCAAGCTCATATGGGACATGTCGTCGTCTGACGAGCCGTTCATCGCGGCCAAGGGCGGACGCGGCGGCTGGGGCAATACGCATTTTGCCACGCCTACGCGCCAGACTCCGCGCTTTGCAAAGGCGGGACTGCCGGGTCAGAGGCGCGACGTTATATTGGAGTTAAAGCTCATTGCCGATGTGGGATTACTGGGCTTTCCCAACGTGGGGAAATCGACTTTCCTTTCGGTGGTATCGGCAGCGCGCCCCGAGATAGCCAATTATCACTTTACAACGCTTACGCCGAATCTCGGCGTAGTGCGCATATCGGACGAGCTTTCGTTCGTTATGGCGGACATACCGGGACTTATCGAGGGCGCAAGCGAAGGCGTGGGACTGGGACACGACTTTTTAAGGCACGTTGACCGCTGCCGCCTTCTTATCCATATAGTGGACGTGTCGGGCAGCGAGGGACGCGACCCGATAGAGGACTTTGAAACGATAAACAGAGAGCTTAAAAATTACAGCGCCGAGCTTTCAGAGAGGCCGCAGATCGTCGTAGGCAACAAGGTTGACATAATCACAGACGATGCGCTCCTTAAAAAGTTTGAAAGCTATGTGCGAAAGCTCGGATACGAGTTTTATACCATGTCGGCGGCAACGGCGTCCGGCACGCGCGAGGTGATAAACGCCGCGGCTGAGAGGCTGTCGAAAATACCGAAGCCCGAACGCTTTGAGCCCGATTACTTCGAGCCCGAAAAGCCGATAGCCGAGGACCCGAACGACATTACGATAACGCGCGAGGGAGACGCTTACGTCGTCGAGGGCGACTGGCTTTACGTGCTTCTTAATTCCGTCAACATGGACGACTACGAGAGCATGGCGTATTTCCAGCGCACGCTGAGACGCACGGGAGTTATCGACAAGCTCACCGAGGCCGGCGTTAAGGACGGCGACACCGTCATCATGTACAATTTAGAGTTCGACTTTATGGAGTAAACGCCGCATCGATCGCATATATAACGCCGCACGGACGCGGCGGCGGGAGGAAATATTATGAATACAATGATCGCATACTGCGGGCTTGACTGCGAAAAATGCGACGCATATATCGCAACGGTAAACGACGACTGGGCGCTGCGCGAAAAAACGGCGAAGCTGTGGGCAGAACTCAATAATGCGCCTATTCTGCCGGAGCATATAAACTGCGAAGGCTGCCGAAGGGACGGCAAAAAGACCGTGTACTGCCAAAGCCTCTGCCCGATACGCCGGTGCGCCGTTAAAAAAGGCGTTGTTACCTGCGGCGACTGCGCCGAGCTTGAAAATTGCGAAAAGGCCGCAATAGTCATTTCAAATAACAGCGACGCTCTTAAGAATTTAAAGAGGATAAAGGGCGAATAAAATACATCGATGAAAAAAGGGACGAAGCCGTCTCTTTTTTCGGTTTATACGCGAATTTTATTGACCTTTTTCGCCGTTTTGTATAAAATACTTAAAGGAACTGTCTGTCTAATAATATTATAGGAGGAAACGGCAATGAAAAAACGCATTCTTTCTTTGTTACTTGCGCTCCTTTTATGTATTGCAATGGCGGTCTCGGCTTCTGCCGAGGAAGGATACGTTGACGGAGATCAGTACAAATTCACCGATCGTGAGGGCAACTTTGTTACCGTACCTGTGAGCGCCTTTGCCAGCCGAGTCGTTGAATTCATTCCCGGCTCTCCCTGGCGTACCGGGGCCAATACGGATCCCGTTATAGCTCTCGGCCTGCCGGACGCCGACGACAGCAACTCAAGCACGGGCGATCTCTGTCTCGGGATCAACGGCGTTCTTGTGCTTGCCTTTGACGCGCCGATCTACGACGGCGAAGGCGACGACATCTACATTTTTGAGGTCGGCGGCTATGTGGAGGAGACACGCGTAGAGGTAAGCGAGGATATGGTCACATGGTACGATATCGGAGTGGCTGAGGGACGCACCGCAGGGCTCGACTTTAAAGACGGAGAAGTTCCGACAAGCGCAAGCATCCTCTATGTGCGCCTGACGGACACGGGAAACAATCCCGCGGGCGATTGGCCGGGCGCGGACATCGACGCCGTATGCGGACTTAATACAAAGCCTGCCGTGGAGCGGGATATAGATATACTCTACGCAAGCACCGATAATACAGTCTCTCCCACGAAGCTTCCCGATACTGAAGACGACTTTTATACGGAAGTCAGGATAAAGGTGACGGGCGAGTCAGCCGACAGCGATGCGATATTGGTGCTTATGGCAAGCTTTGCAAAGGACGGCCGGTTTTTAGGCATCAAAATGGTAAAGCTTACGCCGAGCGAGCTTGAGAACATCTACAACGCCGGCGCGACTATAAAAAACGACGGCAGCGTGGAGAAGCTCAGTATCTTCGTGATGAACAAAAACAGCTGGATCCCCCTGACTGCCTACAGGGAGATGACGAAGTAGAGACGGCCGAAGAAACGGTTTGAACTAATAAAATATATGTAAAATCAAGTATGCTCTTAGGGGGATTTTTATATGCCTGTAAAGTACGTATTCGTAACGGGAGGAGTCGTTTCGGGACTCGGAAAGGGAATAACGGCCGCGTCTTTGGGACGCCTATTAAAGGCGCGCGGATATAAGGTGAGAAATCAGAAGTTCGACCCGTATCTTAATGTCGATCCGGCAACGATGAGCCCGTATCAGCACGGAGAGGTATTCGTGACGGACGACGGCGCGGAGGGCGACCTCGACATAGGTCACTACGAGCGCTTTATCGACGAGAATCTGAACGTCGATTCCGATATAACTACGGGAAAGATATATAAGAGCGTTATATTGAAGGAGCGCCACGGCGACTACGGCGGACGCACCGTTCAGGTAATACCTCATATAACGAACGAGATAAAGGAATGCGTACACCGCGTGGCGAGAGAGACGGACGCCGACTTCGTAATAACGGAGATAGGCGGCACTGTCGGCGACATCGAGGGCCTGCCCTTTTTAGAGGCGATACGCCAGATAATGAAGGACGTGGGACGCTCAAACTGTATGTATATCCACGTTGCGCTCGTGCCGTATATTTCCGGCTCGGGCGAGCTTAAAACGAAGCCGACGCAGCACAGCGCGAAGAAGTTATTAAGCCTCGGCATCCAGCCCGACGTTATCGTATGCCGCTGCGAAAGCGAGATGCCAAAGGACGTAAGGGAGAAGATAGCGCTATTTTGCAATATAGAGCCCGACTGCGTGATACTTAACCCCACGGCGGACACGCTTTACGAGGTGCCGCTCCTTTTGGAGAAGGAGGGACTTGCCCAAGTAGTTTTAAAGCGTTTAAACCTCCCCCAAACAAAGCCGGACCTTGCGGAATGGAGCGCCATGGTCGAGAAGATAAAAACGGCGAAAAAGTGCGTTAAGGTGGCGATAGCGGGCAAGTATAACGAGCTTCACGACGCCTGCCTAAGCGTTGCCGAGGCGCTTTTCCACGGAGGCATTGCAAACGGCGTGAGCGTCGATATCGAGTGGGTGCCTTCGGAGGGGCTTAATTACGAGAACGCAAAAGAAAAGTTCGCAGGCTGCCAGGGTATAGTAGTTCCCGGAGCGATAGGCGACGGAGGTATCGAAGGAAAGCTTGCGGCGCTTAGGTTTGCAAGAGAGAACGACGTGCCGCTTTTCGCATTGGGCGAGGGCATGCAGCTTGCCGTTATAGAATTCGCAAGAAATGTTGCCGGAATACCCGATGCAAATTCAGTAGAATTTGACCCCGATACGAAGTCGCCGCTTTACATAAAGGGCGAGGGCATGAGGCTTGGGCTTTATTCGTGCCTGCTCAGCCCCGGCACTAAGGCGCACGAGGCGTATTTCTCCGGCCGCATACAGGAAAGACACCGCCATCTTTATGAGCTTGATTTTGTGTATAAAGAAAAGCTTGAAAAGGCCGGAATGGTATTCTCGGGCCTTGCCCCCGACGGCAAGTACGCCGACATAGCCGAGCTTCCCGATAAGCGCTGGTACGTTGCAACACAGTTCCATCCGGAGTTCAAGTCGCGCCCGAACAGACCGCATCCGCTCTTTAAGAGCTTCATAAAGGTCTGCGCGGAATAATTAAAACATGAGTAATAAAAACGGCCCGCATCAAAACGATGCAGGCCGTAAATTTATGCTCGTCAAAGCACGAATTTGTTCTTTGCGATGAGCGCGTCCTTTATATCCCAAAGCTTCTGCGAGAGATCGACGTAATAATTGTGCGGATTTTCAAAACGCTTTACCTCGTCCCACAGCTTATCGACTTCGCAGCGGCATTTCTGTTGGATCTCTTTAAGCGAGGGCATATCGTAGACGAGCCTGCCCTTGTCGTAGATCCTTGTCATAAGCTCGACTGCGTAGTAATTTTCTATCTTCTTACGCTTCCACGTGAACGCCGGGTCGAACACCTCGTAAGGCTTCGTATCGTCTATCACTTCGTCGTGAAGGGCCACAACGTCGGCGATGGCCTTGTCGGTACCGCGCTCAAAAAGACGGTAGAGCTTTTTAAAATGAGGCGTGGTTATTTTCGTCACGTTCTCCGATATCTTTATCTTAGGTATGATATTGCCGTTTTCGTCCTCAGCGGCAACGAGCTTGTAAACGCAGCCGAATACGGGATCGCTCTTTGCCGTTATAAGACGCTCGCCCACGCCGAACGAGTCTATCTGCGCGCCCTGCAATAGCATATCGCGGATAACGTATTCGTCGAGAGAATTCGAAGCGACTATCTTGCAGTCGGGAAATCCCGCCTCGTCGAGCATTTGACGGGCGCGGCGCGACAGATACGTGATATCGCCGGAGTCAAGGCGTATCCCCACGGGCCTGTTGCCGGAGGGCACGATCACTTCGTTGAATACTTTTATCGCGTTAGGTATGCCGGATTTGAGCACGTTGTACGTATCGACGAGCAGAACGCAGCTTGACGGATAAAGCCTTGCGTATTCATAGAAGGCCTCGTATTCCGAGTCGAAAAGCTGCACCCACGAATGGGCCATCGTGCCGGAGGCGGGCACGCCGTATTCGCGGTCGACTATCGTATTCGAGCTTGAGCTTGCGCCGCCTATGTACGCCGCGCGCGTGCCGTAATTTGCGGCGTCGGCGCCCTGAGCGCGCCGCGCGCCGAATTCCATGACAGAGCGCCCCTGCGCCGCGCGCACGATGCGGTTCGTCTTTGTCGCGATAAGCGACTGGTGATTCAGCGTAAGCAGTATCATCGTTTCGAGAAGCTGCGCCTCTATTACGTTGCCGCGCACCGTAAGTATCGGCTCTCCGGGAAATATCGGCGTTCCCTCGGGCACGGCCCACACGTCGCAGGTGAACTTGAAGTTTTCAAGATACTTTAAAAACTCCTCGTTGAACATCTTTTTGCCGCGCAGATATTCAATGTCCTCTTTCGTGAATTTGAGATTGTTTATATACTCTATTACCTGCTCAAGACCCGCCATTATCGAAAAACCGCCGTTGTCGGGATTTTTTCTGAAAAAAACGTCGAAATATGCAGTTCGGTCACGCATTTTCCCCTGGAAAAAGCCGTTGCTCATCGTAAACTCGTAAAAGTCGCTGAGCATCGACATATTGAGCCTGAGACCGTTTGATCTTGCCATTTAAAACACCTCTTTGGGTCATATTAAACTATAGTATATCACGCTTTTTTAATAAATCAATTAAAAAATAAAGAAAATGAGTCTGCGTTTTTTAATTATCCGACAAATCATGAATAAAACGCTTGACATTAAAAAGCGGCTGTGATATTATGTATCGGAACAAAGAAGGCGGTGCGCCCGTCTCACCTTGGCGATCTCGTTGCCGGGTCAATACGATCGGAAAATAACTTTTGTTTTTTCTTGTATTTTGACGGGTGCATTATGTGCGCCCGTTTTTGTTTAATATTTTAGAAGAGGTGTTTAATTATTAGCTTCAAGGATTTGATGATCAACGATGAGATAACCGATAAGGAGATACGTCTTATCGACGCTGACGGAAGTCAGCTTGGCATAATGGACATAAAAAAGGCCATGGACATCGCTGAAGAAAAAAATCTTGACCTTGTAAAAATCGCCCCGCAGGCCAATCCGCCTGTTTGTCGTATCATGGATTACGGCAAGTATCGTTTTGAGCTTTCCAAAAAGGAAAAGGAACAGCGCAAAAACCAGAAGGTGACGGAGGTAAAGGAGATACGCCTGTCGCTCATGATAGACGTGCATGATTTTAATACAAAGGTAAAGCATGCGCTTAAATTTATTCAGAACGGCGACAAGGTGAAGGTGTCCGTGAGATTTCGCGGGCGTGAGATGCAGCATCAGAGCCAGGGCGTCGAGCTTTTAGACCGTTTTGCAGAGGCTATGAGCGAAGTCGCTTCGGTCGATAAAAAGCCCAAGCTGGAAGGTCGCAGTATGGTCATGTTTTTGACGGCTAAATAATTTTTCATAAAACAATTTTTTGCGGAGGGACATAGAGAATGGCTAAAATAAAGACGCACAGCGGTGCAAAAAAGAGATTTTCCCTTACTAAGGGCGGAAAAGTAAAGCGTTCGCAGGCATATAGAAGACATATTCTTACGAAGAAGTCTACCAAGAGAAAGAGAGCATTAAGAAAGGGCATATACGCATCCGACGCTAATGCACCCACCATCAAGAAGCTTATCCCTTATGCATAAGCTTTAGGCGGTAAGAGATACAAACGAAATTCGATAATTCAGTAAGGAGATATAAGAAATGGCAAGAGTAAAGGGTGGCTTAAGCACCAAAAAGAGAAGAAAGAGAGTATTAAAGCTTGCGAAGGGTTACAGAGGAGCGAAAAGCAAGCTCTATCGTACCGCCAACGAAGCGGTAATGAAGTCGCTTACTTATGCATATATAGGCAGAAAACAGAAAAAGAGAGATTTTAGACGTCTTTGGATAACGAGAATTTCGGCAGCCTGCAAGATGAACGACATAAATTATTCGAGATTTATGAACGGCCTTAAGAAGGCGGGCATCGACATCAACAGAAAGATGCTTTCCGAGATCGCCATTTCCGACGCTGCGGCTTTCACGGCGCTCGTTGAGAAGGCAAAGGCGGCTCTTTAATAAAAAGCACTATCGTAAAACGTCCGTTTTTAACAATAAGCGGACGTTTTATTTATGGATAAGAAAATGCGGCTTGAAATATCATATCGTTTGCAAGTATAATCAAAGAAAAAAGCGGAGCGCATCGTATGGAAATTATAACAAGCAGAAAAAACCCTTATATAAAGGAGCTTTACGCCGTTAAAAAAGCGGGAAAAAAGAGCGAGCTCTGTCTTATCGAGGGATATAAGCTGATATCCGAGGCGATAAAGAGCGGCGTTGAGATAAAGGCGCTGCTTATATCCGACGCTTACGGCGGTAAAATGCCCGATATGGGCGAAAGCGGCGTTCGCACGATAACGGTGAACGATTCGATAATAGGGCTGCTTTCACAAACGTCCGCGCCGCAGGGGATAACGGCGCTAATTAAGAAAAGAGTTTTTAAAGAAATAAGAAGCACCGGCGAAGAAGACGGCGTTTATATATTGCTCGACGAGGTGTCCGACCCCGGGAACGTTGGAACGGTGATACGCACGGCGGAGGCCTTCGGAGTACGCGGCGTAGTGCTTTGCGGAGCGTGCGCCGACGTATATAACGACAAGACGCTTCGCGCCACTATGGGCAGCGCGTTCAGACAGCCGGTATTTTACGAGCCAAACGCCGTATCCGCCGTAAAAAAGCTTAAAAGCATGGGAGCGCGCGTATACGCGGCCGCGCTTGAAAAAGACGCAAAAAGGCTGGGAGGATTTGAACCTTCGAAGCTTTCGGCTTTTGTTATCGGAAACGAGGCGAGAGGCGTATCTTTGGAGGCTTTAAATGAATGCGACGACGCCGTTATCATACCGATGAGCGGAGAAACGGAATCTTTGAACGCCGCCGTTTCGGCAGGCGTTATCATGTGGGAAACGGCAGGGCGCCGTGCATAACAGGCAAAAACGGGGAGTGAAGGTTATGGACAAGCTTATATATCATTTGTGGCTTACTCTTCTTTTGGGAGTTAAAAACATCGACCTCGACCTGCTTATAAACGCTTTCGGCAGCGCAGAGGAGGTCTACCGCAAAACAAAGGGCGAGCTCGTATCTGTGGGCGGTCTTAAACAGGATACGATAGAGCGCATTTTAAGCAATAAAAGCCTTGACGAGGCAAAAAGGGAGCTTGAAAGATGCCATAAAGCGGGAGTAGGCGTCATACCGAGCTATTCGGAAAAATTTCCCGTGCGTCTTTTAAATATTTACTGTCCGCCGCACATATTATATGTGAAAGGCGACCTTGGAAATATAGACGAGGAGCTTTGCATTTCCGTGGTAGGTACAAGGAGCTGTTCCGAATACGGAATTGCCGCCGCCGAATATTTCGGGAGTGAACTGGCAAAAACGGGCGTTACCGTGATCTCCGGCGGAGCGCGCGGCATAGATACCGCCGCGCTGAAGGGAGCATATGAGTCGTACGGCCGCACGATAGCCGTTATGGGCTGCGGAGCAGACATAGTATATCCGACCGAGAACAAAAGGTTCTTTGGGGCCATATCAAAAAACGGCGCCGTAATATCCGAGTATCCGATGGGCACGCCGCCTGCGAAAATGAATTTTCCCACAAGGAACAGAATAATAAGCGGACTGTCGCAGGGCGTACTGATAGTTGAAGCGCCCCGGACGAGCGGAGCGCTGATAACGGCAAGGCATGCGCTTGAGCAGGGACGCGACGTTTTCGTCGTGCCGGGCAGGATAACTAGCAAATTCTGCGAGGGGTCGAACGCGCTTATAAAGGAGGGCGCGTATCTTGTTACGGAGGCTTACGATATCGTAAGCCAGTACAGATACTTCATACCGGTGATGCGCGAAAACCTTACAAGGCGTATTTCGGAATATAAAAGCGATCCCGATGAAAAGCCCGCGCCGAAAACGGAGGTGCGCGTTTCCAAGGAAGAGGTAAAAAAGGCCGTATTGGAAGACGGTAAAAAACAAAACAATATTGATTTGGATAAATACGAGGAATCGGAAAGAGACGTGCTTTCCATGCTTTGTGAAAGCGATATGACGCTTGACGAAATGCTTTCAAGGTCAGAAGCCTCATCGTCGCAGCTTGCTGCGGCGCTCATCAAACTGGAAATGGAAGGAATAATATTAAAAAAACTAGACAAACGGTATTCTATTATTTAAAATCTTGTGGTAGAATGATTAGCGGCCATACGCCGTTTACAGTTCATGGAAACGAATGATCCTTAAACATGTGATCAAAGTTACAGACGAAAGGAATGATCCGATGTCATATCTTGTTATTGTAGAGTCTCCTTCAAAGGCGCGTACAATAGGTCGATACCTGGGGAGCAACTATACAATAGAGGCCTCGATGGGCCATTTGAGAGATTTGCCTAAAAGCCAGCTCGGAGTTGACGTGCAAAACAACTTTGAGCCTAAATATATATCGATACGCGGCAAAGGTTCGCTTATCGCTAAACTGAAGAAAGACGCAAAGAAAGCCGATAAGGTTTTTCTCGCTACCGACCCCGACCGCGAGGGAGAGGCGATATCGTGGCATCTTGCGCAGATATTGGGGCTTGACGAAAACGAGCCGATCCGCGTTACGTTCAACGAGATAACGAAGACAGCCGTAAAGAACGGCATAAAAAATCCGCGAGTTATAGATAAAAACCTTGTGGACGCGCAGCAGGCGCGCCGTGTGCTCGACAGGATAGTGGGATATAAGATAAGCCCCGTGCTCTGGCGCACCGTAAAAAAAGGCCTGAGCGCCGGACGCGTTCAGTCTGTCGCAACGCGGCTCGTGGTCGACAGAGAAGCGGAGATAAACAGTTTTGAACCGAAGGAATACTGGAATATTGACGTTGACCTTTTAAGCGCAAAGCACAAGCGTTCGTTCAACGCAAAGTATTACGCTCCCTCGGGCGAAAAAAAGCAGGAAACGGTGAAAAACAAAGAGCAGGCAGACGAAATACTTGCCGCCGTAACGGACGCGCAGTATACGGTAAAAAGCGTAAAGAAGGCACAGAAGCAAAAAAAGCCGTATGCGCCTTTTATAACGAGCACGCTTCAACAGGAGGCGTCGTACAAGCTGGGATTTCAGCCGCGCAAAACGATGTCTGTGGCACAGGAGCTTTACGAAGGAGTAAACATTCCCGGACGCGGCTCGGTAGGTCTTATCACTTATATGAGGACCGACTCGCTGCGCATTTCCGACGAGGCAAGACAGGCCGCGCGCGATCTTATAATATCGCAGTACGGCGAAGAGTATTATCCGCCGCAGCCGCGTATCTATAAGGCAAAGTCGGGCGCGCAGGACGCGCATGAGGCTATACGCCCGACATATACAGATCTTACGCCCGAGAAGCTTAAGAACAGTCTTTCCAAAGATAATTACAAGCTTTATAAGCTTATATGGGAGCGTTTTATAGCAAGTCAGATGTCGAGCGCCGTATATTCGGCGACAAGCGCGGATATAGAGGCTAACGGCCATATCTTCAAGGCTTCGGGAAGCACTCTTATATTTCCCGGATATACGGCCGTATACGTAGATACTACGGATACCGAAGCGCAGAGCGCCCAAAAGGGCAGACGTCAAAAGAGCCTTCCCGAGATCTTTGAGGGAGACGAGCTGAAGTTTCAAGCCATACATTCGGAGCAGCTCTTTACTCAGCCGCCTTCACGCTACAATGAAGCTACGCTTATCAAAACGCTGGAGGAGAATGGGATAGGCCGTCCAAGCACTTATGCGCCTACTGTTACTACTATAATCGCACGCGGATATGTTGTGCGCGACAAGAAGATGCTTGTTCCCACAGAGCTGGGCGAGCTTACGACTAAAATAATGAAGGAGAACTTCGACGATATAGTAGACGTGTCGTTCACCGCGAATATGGAGAAAAAGCTCGACGAGGTAGAAGAGGGAGACCGTTCGTGGACGAGCGTGCTTTCCGAGTTCTACGGAGATTTTGACACTTCCTTAAAGGAAGCCGAAAATAAGCTCGGAGATCTCAGCCTTAAGATACCTGATGAGGAAAGCGACGTCGTTTGCGAGCTTTGCGGAAGAAAAATGGTATATAAAATGGGACGAAACGGGCGCTTTTTGGCGTGTCCGGGCTTTCCCGCATGCCGCAATACAAAGTCTATAGTCGAGAAGATAGGCGTGAAATGCCCCGAATGCGGCGGCGATATAATAAAGAGAAGATCGAAGACCAATAAGGTCTTTTACGCATGTGAAAATCAGGACTGCAAGTTCATACAGTGGGATGAGCCTACAAACGAGGTATGTCCCAAATGCGGCGGGATGATCCTTAAAAAGACGCGCTGGGGCAGAAAGCTCTACTGTATGAACGAGGATTGCGATTACGCGAGGAGCTTAGACGGTGCAGGCAAGGGTAGTAGGAGCGGGACTGGCGGGAAGTGAGGCCGCGTGGCAGCTTGCCCGCCGGGGCGTGAAGGTGGAGCTTTTTGAACAAAAGCCCGAATATTTTTCGCCCGCGCATAAAAGCAGCGGCTTTGCAGAGCTTGTATGCTCCAATTCCTTAAGAGCCGACACGCTCGAGAACGCGGTAGGTCTTTTAAAGCATGAGATGCGCGCGCTTTCGTCGCTTATAATGCAGTGCGCCGACGAGAACCGCGTGCCTGCGGGCGGCGCGCTGGCCGTTGACCGCGAAGGTTTTGAAAAAAGCGTGACAGAGCGCATAAAGTCCGAGCCGAATATCACGGTAGTTACAAAAAGAGCGACCGAAATAAACGCGGACGTTCCCACGATAATAGCCACCGGGCCGCTTACGGATGACGAGCTTTTTTCACAGATACGAAAAAAGGTGGGACGCGAGAGCCTTCACTTTTTCGATGCGGCGGCGCCTATAGTAGAATACGAGTCTATAGATATGGACAAGGCTTATCTTGCGTCGCGCTACGACAAGGGCACGCCCGATTATATAAACTGTCCCATGACGCGAAAGGAGTACGACGCTTTTTACGATGCGCTCGTGAGCGCGGAATGCGCCGAGCTTCACGAATTTGAGAACAGCCGCGTATTCGAGGGATGTATGCCCGTTGAGGTAATGGCGGCGAGGGGAAGAGAAACGCTGCTTTTCGGCCCCTTAAAGCCAGTAGGGCTTAGAGACCCGCATACGGGCAATACGCCGTATGCCGTGGTGCAGCTTAGGCGCGACAACGCCGACGGTACGCTTTATAATATGGTGGGATTTCAAACGCACCTAAAATTCCCCGAGCAGAAGCGCGTTTTTTCCATGATACCCGGGCTTAATAACGCCGCTTTTACGCGATACGGCGTCATGCACCGCAATACATTCATCGACTCTCCGCGCATACTTGACAAATCCTATCGTATGAAGGATGATAAAAATATATGGTTCGCCGGTCAGATAACGGGCGTCGAGGGGTATGTGGAGTCTGCGTCGAGCGGGCTTTTGTGCGGTATAAATCTTGCGCGCATACTTTCGGGCAAAAGCCCCATAGATTTTACGCGCGACACGGCGATAGGCGCGCTTTCTCATTATATAAGCGACGAGACCGTTGTGAATTTTCAGCCGATGAACGTGAATTTCGGCATAATGTCGCCGCTTGGATATAAGGTGAAGCCGAAGCGTGAGAAGAATTTAAAAATCTCCGAACGCGCGCTTTTAAAAATAGAGGAGTTAAAAAAGAGCTTTGATATTTAAGGCAGGTGTATATATATGAATATAATTATCGACGCATACGGCGGCGATCTGGGCCCGCGCGCAGCGATAGACGGCGCGCTTATGGCGATGAATGAGAGAAGCGATATAGAGATAACGCTTTCGGGCGATGAGGAAAAGCTTGGCGCGGAGATCGCGGCGGCGGGAGCTCAGGGCAGGTTTTCAATACTTCATGCCCCTTTTGTCATAGACGGTCACGACGACCCCACCTCGGTCGTTAAAAATAAGCCCGACTCGTCTATGATGACGGGCCTTCGGGCGCTTTCCGAAGGAAGAGGCGACGCCTTTATAAGCGCCGGCAATACAGGCGCGCTGTTTGCGGGCGGCACGCTTATAGTCAAGCGCTTAGCGGGAGTAAAGCGAGGAGCGCTCGCTCCGCTGCTTCCCGCAAAGGACGGGCCGTTCATGCTTATAGACGCAGGCGCAAATATCGTGTGCACTCCGCAGATGCTTATGCAGTTCGCCGTTATGGGCAGCATATATATGCGCATGGTAAAGGGCATTGAAAATCCGAGAGTGGGACTTTTGAACGTGGGCGCCGAGGACACCAAGGGCACGGAGCTTCAGCTTGAAGCATATAAGCTTTTAAGTGAAGCGGATATAAACTTTATAGGAAATATCGAAGGGCGCGACGTGCCGTATTCGGGCGCCGACGTAGTAGTTACCGACGGCTTTACCGGCAACGTGGCCTTAAAGCTGTATGAGGGACTTGCAAAGGTGCTGATGGGCAGCGTTAAAGACGTGTTCATGTCGGGAACGAAGGCAAAGCTCGGCGCAATGATGGTAAAAGATTCGTTTACCGATTTAAAAAAGCGGTACGATTATAAAGAAGTCGGCGGCACGGCGTTTTTAGGCATTAAAAAGCCGGTGTTCAAAACGCACGGTTCGTCTGACGCGCGCACATTCTACAGCACGATAATCAATGTGAGCGACTATGTTAAAGCCGACGTGACAAATGAGATAAGAAAGGGCATAGAAGCCTCCGACGGCGAAAGAAAAAAGCCGAGCATTTGACAGCGGAGCTTTTATGGAGTATGATTTAAACGTGCGGTCGCGTGTGCCGCACGTTTAAGGAGTTTTAAAAAGCATACGGCGGTCTTTATCGAAAGCGGGGACGAAGAACGGACATAATAAAGAATAGAGCTTTTTGCAAAAAAGCAGGCCGTATCAAAGAACGCGGGTATCTCTCGATTTTTGATATGGTCTTATTTTTTCGTTAAAGCAATAAAAGGAGGACTCATGGACAAAAGAGAAGAGAAGCTTTGTGAAAAAATAGGATATGGATTCAAAGACATATCGATACTTGAAAACGCGCTGACGCACAGCTCATACGCCAATGAAAATCATGCGAAGCACGGTCATTCGAACGAGCGTCTTGAATTTTTGGGCGACAGCGTTTTAAGCATAATGGTCTCGGAGTATCTTTATAAGCATTATTATAATATGCCGGAGGGCGAGCTTACGAAGATACGCTCGAACGTAGTATGCGAGCGTTCGCTTTACGAACGCGCAAAGGAGCTGGACTTAGGCGCATTTTTATATCTCGGACGAGGCGAAGAGGCGACGAACGGACGAAGCCGCACGTCCATATTGGCCGACGCTTACGAGGCGCTTATGGGAGCCGTATATCTTGACGGTGGGCTTTCGGCCGTACGTCATGTTTTCATGCCGCGCTTTATTGAGCCGATAAAGAAGGCGGCGACCGGAAAGTCGCTCAAAGACTATAAGACGATGCTTCAGGAGATCGTGCAGAAGAATAAAGAAGAAGTTTTAAGCTACGAATTAAAAAGCGAGAGCGGTCCCGACCACTTAAAGGTGTTTGAAGTGGACGTAATGCTCAATAACAACGTTTTCGCTTCCGGAAGGGGACGAAGCAAAAAAGAGGCGCAGCAGGACGCGGCGCGTCTTGCGCTCGTGCTGATGGGGGAAATAAAGCAGTGAGCGAGCGCATTCGCACGATAAACGTGCCGATATTCGTGCCGCATTTGGGATGCCCGAACGACTGCGTTTTCTGCGATCAGCATAAAATAACGATGAATACATACGTTCCAAACGGCGGCCGTGTGCGCGAGCTTATCGAAAAAACGCTTGAATATACAGAAAAACTGCCCGGGCGCGTTCACGTTGAGGCGGCCTTTTTCGGCGGCAGCTTTACGGCGATAGACGAGGCGCTTAGGCGCGAGCTTCTTTCGGCGGCGCACGAGTACAGGAAAAGGATCAACGGGATACGCCTTTCAACGCGCCCCGACGCGATAGACGAAAAAATACTTTCAGAGCTCCGCGCTTACGGCGTTACCGCGATAGAGCTGGACGCGCAGTCGATGAGCGACCGCGTGCTTTCGCTGTCGAACCGCGGTCATACTGCCGACGATACGCGCCGTGCGGCGCGCCTTATAAAGGACGCCGGCTTCTCTTTGGGGCTTCAGATGATGACGGGCCTTGTGGGAGACGACCGTGAAACGAGCCTTTACACGGCGCGCGAGCTTATCGCGCTTCGCCCTGACACGGTGAGGATATACCCCTGCGTAGTGCTCCCCGGCACGGCGCTTTGGGATATGGCCGAACGCGGCGAGTACGAGCCGCAGAGCGTATCTGAGGCGGTAAGCCTGTGCGCCGAGCTTATACCGATGTTCGTGCGCGAAAATATAACGATACTGCGCGTGGGACTTATGGAAAACGAGATCTTGTCTTCCGGCAAGGTGTTGGGCGCATACCACCCGTCGCTCGGCGAGCTTTGCTATTCGCGCGTGTTTTATAACGCCGCCTGCGGCGAGATAGAGCGTTTGGGCAGGCCGACGCGCATTGAGATACGCGTTCCGGCGCGCGCGTCGTCAAAGATGACGGGATACAAACGAAGCAATATAGAAAAGCTTAAAGAGCGCTTTTCACTCGATCATATCAAAGTAAGAGAGGACGACAGCCTTAAGGGTTTTCAAGTGATCATAAAGAGCATATAAAAAAGAGAGGCCGTCCCGAAAATTGTGTAAACCTCCGATAAGGTGTAAAATAGAAGCACCATATTGGAGGTTTAATTATGAGCAGCAGAAGAAAACGCAGTTCCGAGGAACGAGCACGGAGGGAGAAAATTCGTGAATTGCTGC
>JAFQZS010000032.1 GCA_017405765.1 Clostridia bacterium | reverse complement strand
TGCAGCAATTCACGAATTTTCTCCCTCCGTGCTCGTTCCTCGGAACTGCGTTTTCTTCTGCTGCTCATAATTAAACCTCCAATATGGTGCTTCTATTTTACACCTTATCGGAGGTTTACACAATTTTCGGGACGGCCTCCACGGGCGGGCTATTTTATGCCCGCCCTGTCCATAAACTCCCGCGTCGATAAAAGGCCGGAGCGGTTGAAGCGTCCCAGCGAATAAAGCGCGTCCGTATCGCCGCGCGTTACGGTGTTCACGCTCTCGCGGCAAGTAAGCGCCGCCTCGAAGCCGTGCGCCTTTAAAACGGCCTCCGCCTCCGATGATACCGCCCCGAAGGGATAAGTATATACGATGCAGTCTACGCCGCTGTTCTCTTTCAGTTTCGACTGCATTTTTTCTATATCGTCCGAAAGGAGGCGCGCGTAAGTTTCATCGTCCTCGCCGCTTTTCTTTGACGCGCCGAAGCGCGGCCGGCGGCTGTGCATATCGTAAGAATGGTCGCCTATCTCTATATATCCCGACTGCGCCGCCTCTTTGATATCGTCCCACGTCATATATGCATAGTAGAGATTTCTGTCGCAGTTTTCGGCGTATACGTCGCAGTATGCGCCGACGGGAGATATAACGGCTTTCATGGAATACTCTTTAAGCAGGGGCAGCGCATATGAGACGTTATTTAAAAATCCGTCGTCGAACGTGATTACCACGGGCTTTTTCGGAAGGGGAGAGCCGCTTTTCGTAAACGAGACGAGCTCGGATATGAAGACCGTTTCATATCCGTGACTTTTTAAATATTCAAGGTCTTCTCTGAGCGAATCGGGAGTCGCCACGTATTCGCCCGTGCGCGCGGGGTCTATAAGTAAGCTGTGGTACATGATGACGGGCACTTCTCTCGATTCGCCCGCGCGCGCGTAGACACTTTCGCTTTTTTCGGCGTATATCGCGCCTAAGATGATGAGCGCGGCGGCGAAAACGAATAAAGCGACCGCTTTTCTGCCTTTGATGATACCGTACATTCCTTTATGACCTCCTTTTCTTTGATTTATATGCCGCATTGATTTAAAAAAATCGTATATGATGACAAAAGATAAAAAATTTATGATAAAATAATTTGTAAAGCTTTCAGAAATGAGATTTTATCATGAAGTCACTTTCTTTTGTAATACCGGCCTATAATGAGGCGGAGAATATCATGGCGGCGATAGAAAAGATCGACGCGGCTTTTTCGGGCGCCGACTCGGATCTGCGGTTCATTTTCGTTGACGACGGCTCGACCGACGGGACATGGCGGGAGATAGAGCGCATATCAAAAACTGACGCGAGAGTCTGCGGCCTTAGCTTTTCGCGCAATTTCGGAAAAGAGGCGGCGATATTCGCCGGTCTTTCTTTGGCGGATGGCGACGCCTGCATCGTTATGGACTCCGACCTTCAGCACCCGCCTGAGACAGCGCGCAGAATGTACGAGCTTTGGCGCGAAAATCCGCATATTGAAATTGTTGAGGGGATAAAGCGCAGCCGAGGAGAAGAAACTTTCGGATCAAAGCTGTTTGCAAAGGTCTTTTACCGCTTTTTCAACAGAACGACAGACCTGGATCTTACAGGCTCGTCTGATTTTAAGCTTTTGTCGCGCATCGCCGTGGAGGAGCTTTTAAGACTGCCGGAACGGTTCACTTTCTTTCGCGCTCTCTCAAATTGGATAGGCTTCGAAACGGCGCAGGTGGAGTTCGATGTAGAGCCGCGAAAAAGCGGCGAGACAAAATGGCCGTTCTTCAAGCTGTTAAAATACGGCGTGAACTCCGTTTCGTCCTTTTCTTCCGCGCCGATGCAGATAGTAACGGTCTGCGGCTTTATATTTCTTATCTTTACAGTGATACTGGCGGTGCAGACGCTCGTGCGCTTTTTTATGGGTCAGTCGCTTGAGGGCTTTACGACGGTAATACTCATTCTGCTTTTCTCCGGCAGTATAATAATGCTGAGCCTAGGGATCATAGGGTACTACGTTTCGCGGATATACGACGAGATAAAACGCCGCCCCAGATATATCGTTGCGCGGCGCGTGAATGCAGACGAAAAGCGCGATATCATATAAAGACAAAATTATGTAGATTTTTTATGTAAACATCGTCATATTAAGACAAAAACATCTCACGAAGGGCAGTATAATTGCTTTACAGTTATTGCCAATCGGAGGTGTTTTTTTATGCAGCTTGGTGATTTTTTTGTAAACGCCAAAGAACAAGGCGTGAGCCGGACGATAAGAAGGCTTGTTTGTTCACCGGCAGTATCAGTATATATACTGCCGGCGGCGATGGCGTTTTTTCTGGCGCGCGCAGTCATGATTTCTGATATCGCGCCCCTGGGCACGGCCCTGTTTGCCGCTTACGGACGCGGCAGGCGGGCAATGGCCTCATGCGCGGCAGCCGCCCTTGGGTATCTCAGCGTGGCGGGAGAAATAATGATATATAAATATATGATAGGCCTGGGAATATTATTCATAGTAAATACGGCGCTTGGAAAGCGTAAGCTTCATGAGGCAGTGCGTCCGCTTGTCTGCGCCGCGGCGATCTTTTTGCCGTCGTTTTTAATGTGGGGCTTATTTGATATGAGCGAGGCGTCGTTTATAAGGCTTGTCTCTGAATGCGCGCTCGGCGCACTGTCGGTATATCTCTTTATATCGGGGCTTTCCGCTGTCAGGAATTTTCGCTCTATGAGAATAAGCGACAAGCGCGAGCTTTCGGGTTTTATTTATCTTTTGGCTGCACTTTGCTTTGCGCTTTCCTGCCCCGACTGCGGCGCGGCAAGCGCGGGACACATGGCCGCATTTGCGGCAGCCTTTATATTGGCCATGGCAGGCGCGGCGGGGTACAGCGCGCTGTTCTGTATTTTGTTCGCGCTTTTTTTGGCGCTTTCCGACAGAAGCCTTCTTGGAATGTGCGCAGTATATCCCGTCTCGGCAGTTCTGTGCGGCGTACTTGCCGGGATAAATCGGCAGTCGGGCGTTATAGGAGCATTTTTGTGCGCCTGTGTTATGAGTTTTTATTTTTTAAGTCCGCATTCGGGCCTGCTTTTGACTCTTTGCGCCTTTGTGGGCGCGGCGGCTGCGCTTATATGCCCAAAACAGGCTGTAGTACATATAAACGGCGTATTTGTTAAAAAAGGCCGCGACGCGCGGTATGACAAGCGTATGCGGGAGCTTATATGCGACAGATTGTGGCAGATGTCTTCGGGATACAAAGACGTCTGCAATGCTGTATGCGCGGCGCAGGACAGGCTTTTTAAAACTAATCTCAACAATGTGGCAACCGTATTTGAAATGACTGGACGGCGCGCCTGCCGCAGCTGCGCGCTCATGGAGGTGTGCTGGCAGGAGCGCTATCCCGAAACGCTGGATGCGCTCAACTTTGTAACGGAGGCGCTTTCGAGAAAGAAAATGGTATATGAAGAAGACTTTCCGCAGCGCTTTCGTTCACAGTGCCTCCATATCGACATCTTTACCGATGTGCTCAACGATTCCTACCGAGACTGGCTCATGCGAAGAAAGCTTGCCCAGAAGCAGCGCCGCACGAGAAAGCTCACATTGCAGCAGTATTCTTCGCTTTCGGGCGCGATGAACAATGTTGCAAAGGAGTTTTCACAGAATATAAGGTTCAATATAGACGCGGAGGAAAAGATAATAGAATATTTAAGGAGCATATCGGTACATCCGCGCTCCGTTCTCGTTATGGAGAGGGAGGGAGGCAGGATAAGCGTGGAGATGGACTTTTTTGAAAACGAAACGCTTTGCATGGACCGCGATATTTTAAGGCGCGAGGTCTCTTTAATATGCGGAGTATCGCTTACACGCACGGGCGTTTCGCGCCGTGAAGGAATAATGCGGATAACGCTGAGCGTACCCGAACCGCTCTCGCCCGTTTATGCATACTACGGGGAGACAAAGGAGGGTGAAAAGTATTCGGGCGATACGGCGGACGCATTTAAAACAGATAAGGGCAAGCTGGTGCTGGGGTTATGCGACGGCATGGGCAGCGGAAGGCGAGCGTCCGAAGATTCGCGTATTGCGGCAAGCGTGATAAGACGCATGATAGCTGCCGGATTTGACAACGATACTGCGGTGGCTGTTTTAAATTCCGCTATGATGCTAAAGTCTGACGAGGAGAGCGTGACGGGCGTCGATATAGCGGTACTTGATCTTTATACGGGTAAATGCGAGTTCTTAAAGCTTGGCGCCGCGCCGACATATGTACTGCGCGCAGGCCATGTGATGCGCATAGACGCATCTTCTCTGCCGGTGGGAGTATTGGAGGAGGCGCATATGAGCAAGTCGTATATTACGCTTGAAAAGGGGGATATCATAGTTATGGTGTCGGACGGAGTGCTTGCCGCGGGAGACGCCTTTTTATGCGATATGCTCAAGCGGTTCGAGTTTTATGAGGCGCATCATTTGGCAAGGGAGATAGTGCGCTGCGCGAGAAATACGTCGCCGCAGTCCGCGCTTGATGATATGAGCGCGCTTGTATGCATAATATGACGCAAGTAAAAAACTTTTATCACGACTGTTATAAAAACGCGCTGTCAAGTTAAAAATAGGCATATACAAACAAAGTGACAAAGGAAGTGGCGCATATGTTAGGCGGTATCGGAAGAAGCGTTGTCGTAGTATCGGATGTGGAAAGCGACCTGTTCGAGCAGGCGATATTCATATTGACGCCAAAGGGCGAGTCGGGATATATAGACGATTCGGAAGAAGTGGTAAAGGAAGCGCGCAAGGTTTTAAGCGCATATACGGCAAAGTATTATGTTGCTCAGAAAAAAAGAAGCAAAGACAAGGGAAGATCAAAGCTTAGATGGGTCATATTAGCTTTTGCGGCTCTTGCTATAGCGTCCGTGCTGATATTGAAGCTGCCGCTTTAAGAATACAAAAAACAAGCAGGCATGCACCTTTTTTGCATGCCTGCCGATTTGAGCATGTGTCATTTATTCATAAATCGCGACAAAAATTCGCGCGTTTGCGGCTTTGAGGGATTTACGAAGATCTCCTCGGGCGTTCCCTGCTCGCAGATAACGCCGTCGGCCATGAACACGACCTGATTCGTAACGTCGCGCGCGAAGGCCATCTCATGCGTAACGATGAGCATCGTAAGGCCTTCCTTCGCAAGCGCGCGCATGACCTCGAGCACCTCGCCGACCATCTGCGGGTCGAGCGCGCTTGTCGGCTCGTCGAATAAGAGCACCTCCGGCTCCATCGCCAATGCGCGGGCAATGGCGACGCGCTGCTTCTGGCCGCCCGAAAGCTGCTTCGGCTTTGCGTTTATATACGGAGCCATGCCCACCTTTTCAAGATAGAATATGGCCTTTTTATACGCCGTTTCGCGGCTCTCCTTAAGTACCTTTTCGCAGCCGACCATGCAGTTTTTTAGCACCGTCATGTTGTTGAAAAGATTGAAGCTCTGGAACACCATGCCGACTTTCGCACGGTAGGCGGGAACGTTCACGTGCCTTTCAAGCACGTTCTGTCCGTCGTGGATTATCTCGCCGCTCGTCGGCGTTTCAAGCAGATTTATGCATCTAAGCAGAGTGGATTTGCCCGAGCCGGACGCGCCGATTATGCACGTTATGTCGCCGGGGTAGACCTCGAAGTCGATATCCTTTAAAACGACGTTCTTGCCGAAACTCTTGCTTAAATGCTTTATCTCAAGTATAGGCTTTCTTTCAGACATCAGACTTCGCCGCCTTCCTTCTGTGAGTGATAGCTCATCATACCGCTCGTGTGGGCAAGAGTGTCGGTCGTCGCAAGGTCGTAGGTGTCGGGGCCGTCCATCTTCTTTTCAAGAAGCATGAGGAGGCGAGAGCATACGACGGTCATGATAAGGTAGATCACCATCGTGAGAGTGAACGTCTCGAAGTAAGTGTAGTACGCGCCGGCGATGCCCTTCGAAACGAAGAACAGCTCGACTACGCTTATAACGGAGAGCACGCATGTATCCTTTATGTTTATGATAAGGTTGTTGCCTATCTGCGGCATTATGTTTCTGAGCGCCTGCGGCAGCACAACGTATACCATAGTGGTAAAATGGTTCATGCCTATGGCGGCGGCGCCTTCCGTCTGCCCGCGGTCGATAGAGAGGATACCTCCGCGGACGGTCTCCGCCATGTATGCGCCCGTGTTTATCGAAACGATAAATATCGCGGCGGCCCACATCGTCATATCTACTCCCAGATACTGAAGCGAGCCGTAATAGATGAACATTGCCTGAACCATCATAGGCGTGCCGCGGAAAACCTCGACATATATAGCCAAGATGATTCTTACTATTTTGAGTATGATCTTCTTAAACAGATTGTCATTCTTCGATACGGGTATTGTTTGTATTATTCCCACGATGAAGCCGATAAGACATCCTATCGCGGTGCCGATAATAGCTATAACGAGCGTTCGTCCCGCGCCCTGAAGGAGGGACACGCCGTAACGGTCCAAAAGAAACAACAAACGTCCCAAAAAATCGGGAGGTAACATTTTTCAGCTTCCTTTCAAAAAATGTAAGGCGTTAAAAAATATAGGGCGGTTTTTTCCGCCCTATATTTTTTGCATTATGAATTATTCTTCAGAAGAGAGCGGCTGAACGGAAATAGCTTCGTCCATCATTCTGTTGAAGTCCTCGGCAGTCATTTCGGAAAGAACGCTGTTGATGGCTTCTCTTAATTCGTCGTTGCCCTTCTGTACGGAGATACCGATGTTTATTTCTTCCTCGGAAACTACGAAATTATCTTCGGGATTCTCGTTGAAGTCCAAGAGACGGAAGTTCGGATATGCAATAAGCGCCGCCTGTGCGGTGGGCATGTCCGTCGTAACGAGGTCTACCTTGCCGGAGTTGAGCGCTACGAGCATTGCGGGAGCCGTCTCCATAGCGGGCTGTATGTCGCAGTCCTCTATCTGGGGCAGGCATACGGTGTACCATACGGTGTTTATCTGGCTTGTAGCCTTTGCGCCCTTTAAGCCGGATATGCCGGTAGCCTCTGCATACGGGGTATCTTCTCTGGTAAGAGCGACGATCGATGCATAATAGTAGGGCACGGTAAAGTCTACGGTCTCAAGTCTCTCCGAAGTTATAGACTGACCTGCAATAGCGCAGTCGAGCTTGCCGGACTGAACGCCCAAGGGGAGCGAATCCCAGTCGGTGCGGTAGATCTCAAGCTCCCAGCCAAGCTTGTCGCAGATGTACTTTGCCATCATTACGTCGTAGCCGTAAGCATAGTCGCTGCTGTCCTGGATCGGCACGGCGCCGTTCTCGTCGGTAGACTGAGTCCAGTTGTAGGGAGCGTATGCGCATTCCATACCTACTCTTAATACTTTTTTCTCCGAGGAAGCATCCGAAGACGTGTTCTCCTGAGTTTCTGCCTGCGCGTCTGCGTCGTCGGACGCCTTCTGGCTTGAAGAGCATGCAGCAAAAGCAAATACCATTACTGCAGCCAGAAGAAGCGCAAGTATGCGTTTTAAATTCATTGATAACCTCTCCTTTATTTATTTTTATATTTGGGTTCAAAATAAAAAGCTTAAAGCGCGCAGGGGCGCTTTAAGCCTTACAGACCGGATCATGACAGCGCTCCACAATATGTGACAGTACGGCGCATATTATACGCCGTCCCAGCGCGTTCTTCGTTTCAGGCATCAAAGAGACGCACTTCGGCGGCCGATCCCTTTTCGCTTTTGTTTTTGCCTGACATCATAAAAAGCGTACTTATGATCGCCGCGCCTCTATCGTCTTGACTGCGGGGATGCAGTCAAAAAGTATGATTTTTAATCAGTTTATCCGATTTTTTCTGATATGTCAATATGTTTTACGGCCTATAAAAGCTCGTCAAAGCCGGTTACATATTTATCGGCGAGCGCCAAAAGCTCCTCCTTGCGCTTTATAAACGATTTGTCCTCTATTACGTACACGATAAAGCCGGCTGTTTTCGCAGTGCGCGCCGCATACGGCGCATCTTCGAACACGGCGGTATCGCAAGGCTCTGTGCCTAGTCTTCGCGCGGCTTCAAGGTATATGTCGGGGCTGTGCTTGTCAGCGCCGACGTCGTCCTCGCATATCACGAAGTCGAACAGATCGTAAACGCCCAAACGCGTAAGCGCCTCCTCGGCGTATTTTTTGGGCGTTGCCGTTGCTATGCCGAACGGTATGCCGTCTTTTTTCAGTTTTTCGAGATATTTTAGCGCATACGGCTTTAATTCTACGCGGTCGCGGTACATTATATGTATCTGCTCGCGCATCTGCATAAGCAGTTCCTCTTTCGTGCGCCAAAGTCCGAAGCGCTTCATAAGATACTGAAGCGAATCCTCTAGGCTCATTTCCTTTATAGTATCGGTAAGATCGGCAGGCGGCTCAACGCCCAAGGATAAAAGGTGATTTGCGCTCAAATTGTCCCATTCGCGCATGGAATCAAGCACTGTGCCGTCCATATCGAATATTGCACTTTTCATTAGGTCCCTCCCGTGTGGTGTAATAAATTTATTCTATCAAAAATATGCACATTTGACAAGAAAAATCATGCGCGTGCTTTTTTAGAAAATGTAGAGTCGTCAATGATGTGTGACACTTCACCCGAAAAAATATGACGAAGGTTATATGTGCGAATTTGAGAAAGACGAGGAGCCGTAGGCGACGAGGCTTTCTCAAATTCGGCGCGGCTCGGTCTGGCCCTCTGTGAAC
>JAFQZS010000031.1 GCA_017405765.1 Clostridia bacterium | reverse complement strand
GCGGCTTTTGTTACTCCGTTCTTCTCTGAATACTTGATTACCTGTTGACGGAAATGCGCGCCAGATGCTAAACTGGTCATGGAAATTCATCTCTTTCATGGTTGATTTGTGTGGTAACTTCATCATACCATGTTCGAGTTGGATTTCCATTCTCTTTTGTCACATATCATTTGTACCATAACAAAAAAACAAAAAACTAAAACGCTATTTATTTTTTCTCCGTGTGATCGAGTATATCAACTACATACAACTTTTCGCCGTCTACGGAAAAATGCACCTCGATATCTGCAAAGGGCATTTTATATATACGCGAGGCATCGTGTTGATATGCAGGGCGGGGATCTTCCGAAAGAACTTCCGTGAGCGGACGAATGATCGCCTTTGGAACGCGGGCACAAAGATGCGGCGGGAACTCGACGAAAAGGCGCGCGCGGGGAGTGCCGCGCGTAAAATCGTCCCGCGCTTCTGGGTGTGAATCCGCGTAAGGCAGGTACGGTTTTATATCGTATATCGGGGTGCCGTCGGTCATATCCGCGCCCGACACGTAGATCACGGGCCCGTTGTCCGTGTGAAGGTCTATGCGTTCTATTTTCACACAGGAAAGCCCTATGGGATTGGGACGAAAAGGCGAGCGAGTGGCAAATACGCCCACGCGCTTGTTGCCGCCAAGCCTCGGCGGACGAACCGTCGGGGAAAAGCCTGCGGTAATATTTTCGGAAAACTGCCATATTATCCATAAATGAGAGTAATTTTCAATGCCGCGCAGAAAATCGGGATTTCTGAACGCCGGTTCAAATACGATGCGTGATTCAAGCGAAGCGGCAAGCCCGCTTTGACGCGGCACGCCGAATTTTGTGGGGAAATCGCTTCTCATACGTGCTATAATATGCATGGCGGTGTTGTTGTCCATAAATATACCTCGCGCGTTTTTTGAAATTGTATCACATATTCACGGCTCGGGTCAAATGCTGCCTGCGCCGCAAAGGGAGGAATCATACATATGAAGGTACTGCTTGTAAATGGGAGCCCCAACGAACGAGGCTGCACTTATACTGCTCTTGACGAGATAAAGCGCACACTTGATTTGGAAGGGATAACGGCGGAATATTTTTGGATAGGGAAAAAGCCTGTTGCCGGATGTATAGCCTGTAAAAAGTGCGCGTCGCTTAAAAAATGCGTGTTCGACGATAAGGTAAACGAATTTTTAAGCCTTGCGGCCGAATACGACGGCTTCGTGTTCGGGTCGCCGGTATATTATGCCGGAATGAACGGCTCGATGAAAAGCTTTATGGACAGAGTGTTCTACTGTGCGTCGAAATCGGGAAAAGAGCCGTTTTACTTAAAGCCTGCGGCGGCGGTCGTTTCGGCAAGGCGTGCGGGAACGACGTCGGCGATAGACCAAACGAACAAATATTTTCTTTACGCGCAGATGCCGATAATCTCATCACGATATTGGAACATAGTGCACGGCAATTCTCCCGACGAGGTGCGCTCGGATCCTGAGGGACTTCAGATAATGCGGGTGCTTGCGCGAAACATGGCGTGGTTTTTGAAAATAAAAGAAGCGGGAGCGAAAGCGGGGATAACGCTGCCCAAACGCGAGGAGCGGATAAGTTTTAACTATATTCGCTGATGCACGGCGAAAAAAACTTGAGAAAATCGCTAATGTGTATTATAATTAGAATAAATTTTAAAAGAAAAGAGGCAAAACAATGAAAAAAGGCAAAATTTTTGCGGCAATAGCGGCGATAGTCGTTATTGCGGCTATGCTTGCGGGATGCATGGCAGGCATAAGCGAAACAAAAATAAACACAGACGGAAGCGGCAGCGTTACCATGAAGGTGGGCTACACTCTTGAAGCGCTGAAGTCGGCGTCGGGCGACGATACGAGCACGCCAGATCTCAGCGGATACGACGTTTTTGAGTACGGCGATACAACGTATTACGGCGCAATAACACAGAAAACCTTTGCTAATGTCGAAGAGTTCAACACAATGACCTGGTATGAGGATACGATGGCCGAGATAAACATGGAGGCAGAGGACAATACGAAGGATCGCCCCATATTGTCGATGAACGAAGACGGAAGCATGGATCTCTCCATAACGATAAGCGGATCGGATTCCGATGAGGATTTTGATATTACAGATGAAGACGCAGCCGCATTGGATGAAGACGTTGATGTGAGCGTTGACGAAGAAGCGCTTGCGTCGGAGCTTGAAGACGCAATGGCACAGATGGCGTTCGTTATGACGTTTGAGATGCCCGCTCCCGTTCGTCAGACGGCAGGCACCGGCGAGGGCGTGACGATAGAGGGCAATGTTTTAACGATAGACCTTCTTATGATGAGCGGCGATGAGGACGCGTATTACGCGTTCACGACGGCGGAGGAGACGACGGCTCCCGTTAAGGCGCCGGCAGTTATACTGAGCAATCAGAAGATAACTGTGAACGGCGAAGCTGTAGAGCTTGAGGTTTATAATATTGACGGTTATAATTATTTCAAGTTAAGAGATATGGCTATGCTCTTAAGCGATACGCCTTCGCAGTTCGAGGTGGCGTATAATGCCGAAACGGGCAGAATCGACGTAACGACCGGCGCATCTTATACTCCTGCGGGCGGCGAGCTTGAGACGGGCTCCGATAAGTCTCAAAGCTGTGTTAAAAGCAGTCAGTCCGTTGCCGTAAACAATGAGTCGGCAAGCCTTGAGGCTTACAATCTCGGCGGCAACAACTTCTTTAAGCTGCGCGACCTGGGCGATGCAATAGGATTCGGCGTTGACTATAACGAGGAAACGCATGAAGTTATCATTACTTCGGCCGCTGCCGAATAATGTGGTTTTAAGCTGCGGCGGAGATAAAACTCCGCCGCAGCATGACTTTTAAAGAATAAAAGGAGAACGCATATGGTAAAGCCCATCGTAAGAGACGCTCTGTTTCTTATGCAGAAGTCCCGGCCCGCCGTAAAGGCTGACTTATCCGATGCAAGAGATCTTCTTGATACGCTTGAGGCGCACAGGCATGAATGCGTAGGCATGGCGGCGAATATGATCGGCGTGTCAAAGCGCATAATCGCGGTGAATGAGGACGGCAGGCTCGTCGCAATGTTCAATCCCGAGCTTTTGAGCTGCGAGGGTGAATATAAAGCCGAGGAGGGATGTCTTTCGATCCCGGGAAAGCGGGAGACGACGAGATACAAAACGATAAAGGTTAAATACCGCGACGAGAGATTTAAAATGCAGATAAAGTCTTTTACGGGATTTACGGCGCAGATAATCCAGCATGAGATGGACCATTTAGAGGGTATTCTTATATAGAAGGAATGGGCTTAACGGCGATAAAGCATCATAAAGGAGATAAAAATGCTTAAAACAGGAATGACTTTTGAGGTAAAGAACGATATAAACGAATCACGCACAGCCGTATCATTGGGAAGCGGGGGATATCCCGTAGCGGCGACGCCGTATCTCGTGCTGGCGGTCGAAAACGCGGCTTACAGACTTTCGCAGAACTATATGGCCGAAGGCGAGTCAACGGTAGGCACGCTTATGAATTTTGAGCATCTTCGCGCAACGCCCGAGGGAATGAGCATAACCGCCCGCGTGTGCTTAGACGAAATAGATAATAAGCGGCTCGTTTTTTCTTTTGAGGTTCGCGACGAGCGCGAGCTTGTGGCGCGGGGCACGCACGAGCGTTTTATCGTGAATACCGAGAAATTCCTTTCGCGCGCGCAAAGAAAGCTTTCATAAGTATTTTTCAGTATTTTTATAAAAAGTCTTGCATTTGATATGCTTTAAGTATATAATATTAGTCGTTCCCAATGCCCGAGTGGCGGAACTGGTAGACGCCCGGGACTTAAAATCCCGTGGGAGCAATCCCGTGCCGGTTCGATTCCGGCCTCGGGCACCATTGCAAAAGGCACTTGCAAATGCAAGTGCCTTTTGCAATGATATCCGTTTTTCCGAAACGGGTGATATACCTGCGGTATGATATCCGCTTTCGCGGATGATATACGCCTCCCGTGTATAAGGAAACGGATATTATATCATATAGACGCGAAGCGGCTGTATATCATGCGGCGCAAGCCGTATATCATGTCGCGCAGGCGATATATCATAAAATAAGCCAAGGAGTGAGCATTGTGGCCTAAAATAAACTGATTGAGCTTTCGCTTGAATTGGCAAAGAGCATCATAGCTATCGTTGACAATGTAAAAATGCCCAAAAGCTCCTATATGCTCTACCAGATTGCAAGAGCAGGCACGTCCGTCGGCGCAGTTACGATCTATTCCCACCTTCAGGCATGCGGCATTATCAACGATCACGACAAAGAATGTCCGTGCCGTCAGAAAATCAACAGCGAAAACCCGACAGTCAAAAAGCGCCGCGATAATGAGGTAAAATAAAGAAATACCTACACCCCAAAAAAGCAGGCCTTTCGCTTGCTTTTTGGGGCGCTATTCGTTTTTTAATGAATATATCATCTCACAACGGTTTCGACGCATTTAATTAAAAAGCTTCTGTTATCCGGGATTGTCCAAAGGGCAGCGGTTGTTTTTGTTTAAGGTTATTCGAGATATAATACACATATTTTTGCGCATCCCTGATTGACAATGCCGCAGTAATATTGTATGATAATCTATAATCACATTTTTATAGGCTTTTGCCGCTTTTTTGGGTTGGGCGGCTGGTCTTTTGTAAAAATTTATTTTAATTTGCCGGGTAAAAGTATCCGCGTTTATGTTAAAAAACGCTGTAACGCGATATTGTTGCTCTTTTATATAAAGCTTTGTTTTTATCCGGGAAGTCTAAAAAAGGAGGAACCGATCCATATGAAAATGAAATGTTCGCAGGTACTCATGGAGTGTCTTTTAGAGCAGGGTGTCGACACGGTCTTCGGATATCCGGGCGGTACTATTTTGAACATTTACGACGAATTCGAACTGCACGGATACGGCAAGAAGATCAATCACATTCTCACCTCGCACGAGCAGGGCGCGGCTCACGCAGCCGACGGATATGCCCGTTCTACGGGAAAAGTAGGCGTCTGCTTTGCAACGAGCGGCCCCGGCGCCACGAATTTGACTACCGGTATAGCTACAGCATTTTATGATTCCTCCCCGGTCGTCTTCATAACCGTAAACGTGCCCGAGGCGCTTATCGGCAAGGACGCCTTTCAGGAGGTCGACGTTACCGGTATAACGATGCCCATAACGAAGTGCAATTATCTTGTACGTGACCCCGAGACGCTTGCAGACGTAGTGCGCGAGGCTTTCGCCATTGCAAGAAGCGGCAGACCGGGTCCCGTAGTTATCGATATAGCAAAAAATGTTACGCTTACCGAAGTTGATTTTGAACCGCTGCCGCTTTCAGAGCATGCAAAGAGCGGCAGACTCGGCAAAAGAGTACAGCGTGCCAACAATAACTTAAAGGCTCCCGAACCGGACGCCGAGGATATAGACAAGCTGCTTTCCATGATAGCTGAAGCGAAAAAGCCTCTTGTTTTAGCCGGAGGAGGCATAATCCGCTCGAAGGACGCCGTGCCCGAGTTCAGAAAGTTTATTGAAAAGCTGGGAGCTCCCGTTACTACTTCCATGATGGGCATAGGCGCATGTCCCAGCGATCATCCGTTATTTACAGGCATGATAGGCATGCACGGTACGCGCGCTTCGAATATAGCAACGACTAAATGCGATCTTCTTATAATCATCGGATGCAGACTGTCAGATCGCGTTGCTCTGGCTCCTCAGTTCTTTGCAAGGAATGCAAAGATAGTTCACATAGACATTGACCGCGCCGAGATAGATAAGAACGTAAAGACCGATCATCATATCATCGGCGACGCAAGACGCGTGCTGGAGATGATAAATGAGAAGCTTCCCACCTACGATTATCCCGAATGGAGAGAAGAAACATTCTCGCAGAAGCCGAAGGCTGCGCCTGCTTCGGCAGGCAGTGTAACGCCTAAGGAGATCGTTGATATAATAAACAAGCACACCGACGAGAATACGATAATTACCACCGACGTAGGACAGCATCAGATGTGGCTCGCTCAGTATTTTAACTGCACGCGCCCGAAGCAGTTCATATCCTCCGGCGGTTTCGGTACGATGGGCTTCGGCCTCGGCGCGGCGATAGGCGCAAAGATAGCAAATCCGGACAAGCTTGTTGTTCACTGTACGGGCGACGGCTCGTTCCGCATGAATTATACGGAATATGCGACGGCGAAGTATTACGGCGTTCCGATAATAACGGTACTTTTCAACAACCGCGCGCTCGGCATGGTGCGCCAGTGGCAGGCTCTTACGGCGGGAAGACGCTTCTCCCAGACGACGCTTGACCGCGGTCCCGATTTCGTTAAGTTCGCGGAGGCGTTCGGCTTTACGGGCGTATGCGTTTCCACGAAGGAAGAGTTCGACCGCGAATTCGAGAAGGCCGTAAAGGCGGGCGGATATTACATGATAGAAGTAAACATTGATACCGAAGACCTTGTAAATCCGATGATACCCGGCGGCGCAAAGAGCGACGAGTTCTTGCTTGATTAAGGAAAGGAGCATATGATTATGAGCGAAATAAGAAGACATACCCTTTCTGTGCTGGTTGAAAATGCGGCGGGCGTTTTAAGTCATGTAACGCGCTTCTTCTCGCGCAAGGGCTATAATATCGAATCGCTGGCCGTAGGTCCTACCGACGACGTTTCCGTTTCGAGAATAACGATAGAGCTTATGGCTGACGATGCGGCGGCAGAGCAGATAATGAATCAGCTTCGCAAGATGTTTTCGGTATACTCCGTAAAGGAGCTGCCCAGAAAGACCTCGGTAAGGCGCGAGCTTGTGCTTTATAAGGTGAAAGCGGAAGAGCCTGATATGCGCAACGAGATAATACAGATAGTTAATATTTTCCGCGCTTCAATAATCGACGTATCGCTTAAAACTCTCACGATAGCTCTTATAGGCGACGAGGACAAGGCAGATGCGATGCAGGATCTTTTAAAGAATTTCGGTATTTTGGAGCTTGCACGCACCGGTACCGTGGCTCTTGAGCGCGGCGAATCTACCATAGTTGATGAAACTAAAGAGAACAAAGAGTTCAATTTAGGCAAGAACATGAATTAAACATTTTATAAACAAGAGGTGCTTTGAAAATGGCAAAAATGTATTATGCAAACGACTGCGACATAAATTATCTTGACGGTAAAAATATAGCGATCATAGGCTATGGCTCGCAGGGACACGCACATGCGCTCAACTTAAAGGATTCGGGCTGCAGCGTATGCGTAGGCCTTAGAGAAGGCAGCAAGCGCTGGGCAGAGGCCGAGGGCGCAGGTCTTATGGTCAAAACTATAGAAGAAGCCGCAAAATGGGCAGATATCGTTATGATCCTCATAAACGACGAGGTCCAGGCCGAAGTATATAAGAAGTCGATAGCTCCGTATATGACGGCGGGAAAGGCCCTCGCATTTGCGCACGGCTTCAATATCAGATATCAGCAGATAGTTCCCCCAAAAGACGTTGACGTATTTATGGCGGCTCCGAAGGGACCGGGCCACACCGTTCGTTCGCAGTATGTTGCAGGCAAGGGCGTTCCGTGCCTTGTTGCCGTTGAGCAGAACGTGACCGGAAACGCTTACAACATCGCGCTTGCATACATCGCCGGGATCGGCGGCGCACGCGCAGGCGTTATGGAGACTACATTCCACGACGAGACCGAGACCGACCTTTTCGGTGAGCAGACCGTTCTTTGCGGCGGCGTTGTAGACCTTATGCGCTGCGGCTTCGAGGTGCTCGTTGAGGCAGGCTACGAGCCGGAAAACGCATACTTCGAGTGCATACACGAGCTTAAGCTCATCATCGACCTTATAAACAAGGGCGGCGTTGCCGCAATGAACTACTCGATATCCGACACCGCGGAATACGGCGAATATATGTCGGGTCCGCGCGTTATCCCGCACGAGGAGACGAAGGCGCGTATGCGCGCAGTACTGTCCGACATTCAGGACGGCACGTTCGCGGGCAAGTGGATAGCCGAGAACAAGAACGGACGCACTTTCTTCAATTCAAAGCGTGCTCAGCTTAAGAAGCATCAGATGGAAGTTGTTGGCGAGGAGCTCAGAAAGAACATGATCTGGGGCGGCGACAAGGACCTCGATACCGCTTCGAACTAAAACGTATCTGACTATTATAGGACAGGGCAGGCTGCGCGTCGGCCCTGTCTTTTGACCTATTTATGAAAGGAGCAACGTATATGCGTTCTGACAATGTAAAAAAAGGTATCCCCACCGCGCCGAACCGCTCTCTTTTCTATGCGCTCGGCTACACGAAAGAGGAGCTTGAGCGTCCGCTCATCGGCGTAGTATGCTCGTATAATGAAATAGTCCCCGGCCACATGAACCTCGACAAGATAGCCGAGGCCGTAAAGGCGGGCGTAAGAGCCGCAGGCGGCACGCCTATTGGGTTTCCTGCTATCGCCGTATGCGACGGCATAGCAATGGGACACGTCGGCATGAAGTATTCGCTCGTAACGCGCGACCTTATCGCCGATTCCACCGAGGCTATGGCAATGGCGCACCAGTTCGACGGCCTCGTAATGATACCTAACTGCGATAAGAACGTGCCCGGCCTTCTTATGGCGGCGGCGCGCGTGAACGTTCCCACGATATTCGTTTCCGGCGGCCCGATGCTCGCAGGTCATCTTAGCGACGGCAGACGCACATGCTTAAGCCACATGTTCGAGGCCGTAGGCAGCTACTATGCAGGCAAACTTGATGAGGCTGGCGTTGAGGAATACGAGAACAATGCATGTCCCACGTGCGGCTCGTGCTCCGGTATGTATACGGCCAATTCAATGAACTGCTTAACAGAGGCCATAGGCATGGGCCTTCGCGGCAACGGCACTATACCGGCCGTATGGTCGGCGCGCATCCGTCTTGCAAAGCACGCCGGAATGCAGATAATGGACCTCGTTAAAAAGGATATAAAGCCGCGCGACATTATGACTAAGGCGGCCTTCAAAAACGCAGAGACCGTAGATATGGCGCTCGGCTGCTCCACGAATACGATGCTCCACCTTCCGGCGATAGCGCACGAGTGCGGCATTGAGCTCGACCTTGACGCATCGAACGAGATCTCGTCAAATACGCCTAACCTCTGCCACCTTGCGCCTGCCGGAAATACTTATATGGAAGACCTTGAAATGGCAGGCGGCGTATATGCCGTTATGAACGAGCTTACGAAAAAGGGACTTCTTGACACGTCCGTTATGACCTGCACAGGCAAAACGCTTTCGGAGAACTTAGCAGGTGTTGAAAACCGCAATCCCGAGATAATCCGTCCCATAGATAACCCGTATTCCAAGGACGGCGGCATCGCGGTACTTAAGGGCAACCTTGCGCCCGAGGGCTGCGTTGTAAAGCGCTCGGCGGTAGCTCCCGAAATGATGAAGCATTCAGGTCCGGCACGCGTGTTCGACAGCGAGGACGACGCCATTGCGGCGATCTACGACGGTAAGATAGTGGCCGGCGACGTAGTCGTTATCCGCTACGAGGGCCCGAAGGGCGGCCCCGGTATGCGCGAGATGTTAAATCCCACTTCCGCTATTGCGGGAATGGGCCTCGATAAGGACGTTGCGCTTATCACCGACGGACGCTTCTCCGGCGCAACGCGCGGCGCTTCGATAGGCCACGTATGCCCCGAGGCCGCGCAGGGCGGCACGATCGCGTTCGTTGAAGAAGGCGACACGATAAACATCGACATCACGTCGTGCTCGATAACTCTCGACGTTGACGAAAAGACGCTTTCAGAGCGCAAGGCAAAGTGGGTATGCCCCGAGCCGAAGGTAAAGACGGGATACCTTGCAAGATACGCAAAGCTCGTCACCTCCGCCGCAAGAGGCGCAGTGCTTGAATAAGAAATATAAAATGTAAAGACGCCGCATCGAAAGAAAACAGACGCCGCATCGAAAGAAAACGATGCGGCGTCTTTGGTATGGAAAAATGAAAGCATTAGATGAAGGCTATTTTTTGAATCTGGAATACATGCCGTCCGCCGTATAGAGCGCGGCGACGGGATTGTGTCCGAGAACACGGTCCTTTACGATCATAACGGTCGTCGGCGCTTCGCTGTGCTTTAAGAACAGAGTATCATGGCCGACGCACAGCCCGATGACTATATTGAAATCGGTCTTTTCTGCGGCGAGGGCTTTCGCCTGCATTATGGGGTTGCACATGGATTCGTGCCCGCAGCCGCCGTTAAGCTTTTTCTCGTTCGGAACGCCTATCTCTGTCTTATCGACAGCGCCTATCTTGCATCCGACTGTATAGTATTTTATCTTATTCTGTCTTAATATCTTTGTGAATATCCCGGTCTCCTTCATGAGACCGACGCAGGAGGCTATGCCTATCTTTTTATAACCCATGCGCTTTATAAATTCTATGGTCTCTTCCACCCGGGTAAGCTTGCCGTAGAATTCACCTTCAATGCAGGCTGAGGTGCGCGCTATGCGGCCAAGCTCCTCGTCGTCCTTATATATTGACACTGCCTCGGCTAAAAGCTTGCTGTCAACATTTTTCGTAAGACAGAAGGCGGGGTATTTTTCTTCATTCCGACTGCGGCAGGAGAGTACGCCGCAGTCGGAGCATGTATGAACGGTCCTTACAGCCATTGTTATATCCTCCGTTTATTTTTTCAGGTATAAAGTGTGTCTGCGCGTGTTTTGGATACGCCGTAACCGTTTGCGGACTCGCAGCAGTCGTTTGCCGCGGGATTCTTGGAGCAGCAGTCCTCTCCGAACAGCTCGTCATATTCGACGCCGTCTTCGGAATATGAAACGGTGCTTATCTCAAGGGAAGTCTCTGAAGTTTTGTCCGAAACGGAAAGTCCTATTTCTTCAGGCGCATATGTGTCGGGCACGTCGTCAAAGAAAATGTAAGCATTGTCTGCAAATTCCTTTGCAACGGTACCTTCCTTTAATATGCCTATGTCGGTAAGCTGTGCCACGCTGAGCTGTATCGCGTCGTATCCGCCCTGAACGGAGGGAATGTAGTTGTAGCTTCTTAATACCTTCGCGTTGAACTCGGCGTCGCCGGCAACGTAGTTCTTTTCGATCTGTATCTGCGCCGCTTCCTCAGGATGCTCGTTTACCCAAACGGCTGCCTTTAAAACGGCACGGGTATATGCGGCGGCGATTTCGGGATGCTCAGTCGCCAGCGCTTCCGTAACGAAGGCTCCGCAGCAGTATTCGTCCCTAAATCCCTCGCTTGCGGCGGTGTCGAGAAGCACGGTAAGACCGTATTCGTCCTCATACTGCGATGCGTTCGGATCGGCGAGAGCGATAACGTCAACTGCACCGTTTTGAAGCGCCTGTCCCATATCGGAGCTTGCGAAAACGAGAAATTCCACCTCGGGAGCCTGTTCGTCAAAGCTTATGCCTTCATTAGCGAGTGCGCGCTTTGCAACGATTGTCTCAGCGCCTGCCAGACCCGTTACGCCTATCTTTTTGCCGCGAAGATCGGCAATGGAGTTAATGCCGGAGTCGGGGAGAGAGAGTATCTTTATGCAGCCCGTATGTATGCCCGCCGTAAAGCGTATGTTAAGTCCGTTCTCTATTGGCAGAAGGAACTTTCCAATAAGACCAAAGCCTACGTCCACCTGACCTGCGCCAACGGCTTCCATAACGTGGGCAGCTTCGACCTGAATATTCTCCGCGTCTATGCCTTCTTCTTCGAAAAAGCCCTTTTCAACGGCTATGTGGAGCGGAGCCTGGCAAAGAGATGGAGAGTAGGCCACTTTTAAGTGAAAAAGCCCGCCGTTGTCCTCGCCGCTCGCCGCCTGATCGGCAGCCGTCTGTTCGTTTTGTGTGTCGTTGTCGTTATTGCCGTTGGAAGCGCATCCTGCAAATGAAATGATAAGCAGCGCGCAAAGAGCGAATATAAGTATTTTTTTAAACATGTCATTTTCTCCTTTTTTGTTTTTTATAGATAATAATCCGGTTCCGGTTTCGATATCGTATAATTTAAAAGCTTCAGTATTTTTGTGTGGTACAAAAGAAAATCCTCTTCGCCGCGTGCCCGCGGATGGGAAAGATCAACGTCTATGACACTTATTATCTTTCCGGGGCGCGGAGTCATAACGACTATTTTGTCCGAGAGATATATGGCCTCGTCAACGTCGTGGGTGACCATTATCATGGTCATGTTCTGTTCCGCGCGTATCCTGAGTATCTCGTCCTGCATATTCATGCGGGTGAACGCGTCAAGCGCGCCTAATGGCTCGTCTAAAAGCAGCACCTTCGGATGACCGACCAGCGCTCGAGCAAGAGATGCTCTTTGGCACATTCCGCCTGAAAGCTGATGGGGATAGTACTTTTCAAAGCCTGTAAGCCCTACAAGGGAGATGAACTCATCAACCAGCTTTTCGCTGCCCTTGAATATTTTTCGCGCTTTAAGCCCGAAGGCGATATTGTCGTAAATATTCAGCCACGGGAAAAGCGTATGCTCCTGGAACATAAAGCCGCGGTCGCTGCCGGGAGCCGTTATATCCTCGCCGTCGAGCCTTACGCTTCCTGTATCGGGAGAAATGAGTCCCGAAATCAGCCTAAGCAGAGTGGATTTTCCGCATCCCGACGGGCCGATGAGCGATATGAATGTGCCGGGAGCAATATTAAGGCTTACGTCATTCAGCGCACGGACGGTCTCTCCCTGCGGATTTGTAAATTCCTTATTCACATGAGCTATTTCAATTCCGCCTACCATTTGATCACACCCTTTTGCCATATGAGTACCTTGTCGCGGAACTTAAAGAGGAATGTTATGACAAGATAGCATGTTATCGACATTACTATGAGACCCGCGTATACGTTGGCATATGACATCATTTCCTTCTGCCAGTTTATATACCAGCCGATGCCGTATTTTGCGCCGAGCATTTCGGCGGTGACAAGCGTTATGAATGAAGCCGTCGTGCCGTTGAAAAGCCCTATGAATACATGCGGGAGCGCTGCCGGCACAGCTACCTTGAATATCGTGTAGGTCGGCGTCGCACCGAGTGTTGCCGCCGCTTCAAAGTATGAATTCTGAATGCTTCCTATACCGCTGGAGGTAAGCACCGTAGTGGGGAACCATACGGCAAGAGCGATAAGGAAGGCGCTTGCGGAAACTACCGTGGGAAAGCTCACAAGCACGAGCGGCACCCAAGCCGTTGACGGTATTGGACCAAGCACCCTGACGAGCGGATATACCCAGTAGCGGGCCTGCTTGCTTACGCCTATGGCGATACCGGTGAGGATACCTGCCGCCGCGCCGCATACCCAGCCCGTGATAAGCAGCCTGAGCGAGTAAAGAAGGCATTTCCCGATGAAAGCCGCGTCGGTGATGAGCACGCCGAAAACACGATCCAGCGATGGGAAATAGAGCACGGGAAGCGCGGCCGTTTTTACGGTGAGTATATTCAGAACTGTTAAAAAGGCGAGTACTCCGCAGTAGAACGGCGCTTTGTTCGTATATTTTCGTGTAAGCGGCGTATTCTTCAGGCTTATGAAGAACATAGCGGCCGTTAATAGGAGCACTGCGGCAAAAACATATGAAAGAAAAGGCGCCTGTGCTTCGGGATGAAGCGGCGAATCGGGTAATGCAAATGCAGTAATCATGGCAATAGCCGAGAAAATCACGGGTAAAAAGGATTTGATTTTTTGCATTGTTTTTTATTTTCCTCCCTCTATAGAATAAAGGGCATAAAAAAGAGGTTTTGCAAAAACGCATTTTTGCAAAACCTCCGGTATGTCCGGTCAGTTTTATTCAGTACGCACGCGTATTTTTTCATTTACATCAATTTGCACTAAAATACCGTCCTGAAAAAAGAGGGTGCGCGAGCCGAACCTTATTTTTCTTGACAGCTCCTTTATTCTTTCGATCTGGTCTTCGGTGAGGGCCTGTTTTGTTATGTTTTCTTTTTTCATAAACAAGGTCTCCTTAACACATTTGTCATTCGTCATTTGCTGAATCGGCACATTCGCCCGTATCTGAAGTTTTCTCTCAAAAGGTCTATAAAAAATCGCTGCATTGCTTCCTCCAATAACTTATTAATTTAATATGTTTTGTAGGTATTATACATAGGCAAAATTGATTTGTCAATATCAAAAATAAAAAATATTGACGAAGAAATCAGTATATGGTATACTCATTTGCGAAGCAGTCGCAAATTGGGGGTGCGTATTTTGAACAAATATATGACGAGGCAGAGAAAAATACTGCTTTCCTTTCTTTCCGCTCATGCCGATATGCAGCTTTCGGCGCGAGAGATTTCCGAGTCGCTCAAGGAGGAGAACATAAGCGTGAGCGCCGTATACCGCAACCTTGCCGAGCTTGCCGAAGAGGGAAAAGTGCGAAAGATAACGAAATCGGGCAGCAGAGAGATATTCTTTCAATATACCGACAACGAGGCCTGCCGCGACTGTCTGCATCTTTACTGCAAAAGCTGCGGGCGCACATATCACATGGATACGGGAGAGGCCGATATGCTCGCCTATAACCTCGCTAAAAACGAAGGCTTTGCGATAGATAAAACGGCGACCGTGCTTTACGGAACATGCGGAGAATGCCTCCATAAGGAGCCGCGCAGTAAGTGATGCGCCAAAAATATAATGTCGGAGGAAAAATGAAAACAAAAAGGATAACGGCGCTCATCATTGCGTTACTTATGATGGCCGCCGCGTTTGTCGGCTGCAGCTCGGATGACGGCGAGAAAAGCGAGTCTGACGCGAAGTTAAAGATAGTCGCAACAATATTTCCCGAATATGACTGGGTGATAAATATATTAGGCGAACGCGCCGAAGATGTGTCAGTTGAGTTTTTGCTTTGCGACGGAGTTGATATGCACAGCTTTCAGCCTTCGGCCGATGATATAATAGAAATATCCACATGCGATATTTTCATATATGTAGGCGGAGAGTCAGACGCATGGGCCAAGGACGCTCTTTCGGAGGCCGTAAACAAGGATATGACGGTGTTAAGCCTTATGGACGTGATGGGCGAGTCGCTTAAAGAGGAAGAAACGGTAGAGGGTATGCAGTCAAACTTAAGTGAAGAAGACGAGACCGAGTACGACGAGCATGTATGGCTGTCGCTTAAAAACGCTATAGTATGCTGTGAGGCAATAGAGCGGGCGATAGCCGAGAAGGAACCCGAATATGCAGACGTTTACAAAGAAAATGCAGACGCATACATATCCGAGTTGAAAGCTCTTGACGAACGATATGAAGAAATGAGAGAAACCGCTGAAAACGACACGCTGCTTTTCGGAGACAGGTTCCCGTTTCGGTATCTCGTTGACGATTACGGTCTGAAATATTACGCGGCTTTTTCGGGATGCTCAGCCGAGACGGAGGCCGCCTTTGAGACGGTGATGTTCCTTTCGGATAAGCTGGGTGAACTTGATATACACGTCGTACTTACGATAGACGGAGCCGACACGCGCCTTGCGGAAACGATAATAGCGTCAAGCGGGCGCGACGATGTAAGCATCATGTCTTTAAATTCCATGCAGTCGGTAATGAGCGAGGATATAGAAAACGGCATAACTTATCTTTCGGCAATGGAGAATAATCTTAATGTAATAAGATCGGCACTGTCTTAAATTGCTTAAAAAGCGCTTCACTAATAAAGTGAGGCGCATTTTTCATTTAGAATAAAAACTAACTGTAACGAAAACAATCCTTTCACGTCTAATTGATGAAAACTCCGGAGAATAAAGAAAAGGGAGGCGAATCCGACGGATTTTGAAAAGCTTTTCAAAACCTATTATATGCAGGTCTATTCCTATACAATGACGCTCGTAAAAAACGCAGCGGACGCGGAGGAGATAACACAGCAGACGTTTTTCAAAGCGCTTTCACATAAGAGTAAATACAGAAAGGAAGCGAGCGAATTTACATGGCTGTGCTCCATTGCGAAAAACATTGCTGCAGACGAATACAGGCGAAGGTCAAAAAGGAGCATGTACTCCGAAAAGGATATCATGTCTTCTTCAGACGTTGCAGGTGATGCGGAGAAAAAAGATACTGCATTGAGAATACATATTGTATTACATGATTTGAAGGAACCCTACAAGGAAGTTTTCGGGCTTCGTGTTTTCGGCGAGCTGTCCTACGCCGAAATAGGCGGGATATTTGGAAAGAGCGACGTCTGGGCGAGGGTAACGTATCACCGCGCGAAGCTTATGATCAAAGAAAGGATTGATGAGGATGAACATAAACGAAAGGAATAGGTGCGCCATTGTGCGAGATCTTCTGCCGCTCTATATAGATGGGGTGCTCAGCAGCGAAAGCAAGGCGTTTGTAGAAGAGCATTTAAAAGAATGCAGTAGCTGCGGGAAGATAAAAGCAAAGATATGCGACAGCTTGATAGAAAACACCGTTGTTATTGAAAAAGAAGGCGTACTTTCTAGATTTCAAAAAAAAGAATGGGGCAAAGCGTGGACAGCGGGGGCGCTCATATCCGTCATACTTTTGATCCCCGTTGTCATAACGGCCGTAGTGGCGGCAGCAGGCGGTACCGATATCGGAACGGTGCTGGTTTTGGCGGCTTCAATGTGCCTTGCCGCCGCGTTGTCGGCGGTACCTCTTATGAGCAGTAAGTATCGATTTTCAAAGACGGTCGCGCTGTCCACCGCGTCCGTGGTACTTATAGAATTGTGCGTGTCGCTGTTTTTCGGCGGCGAGCCTTTTTTTGCAATCGCCGTCCCCACAGTTTTCGGGATATCACTTGCTTTCTTGCCTTTTGTTGTGCGAGAAATAAGTTATCCCAAATTGACGGCGTCAATCAAGGGCACTATCGTCTTGCTTTGGGACAGTGTATGGCTATATTTAACGCTTTGGGCCGTAGCAGGCGGCGACGCATATGCATTTAAAGAGGGTATGACGGCGGGAACGCTGTTTTTGATACTCGCATGGCTTATTTTTGCGGTCACTCGGCTGCCAAAAAGGATATTCGGTAGCCTCGGCCGGGCGGGTATTATCATTTTTGTCTTTGCCCTGTGGGAAAAGATCGCAGGTCATGCCGCATCTGTCATGATGAGAGCGGAGCACGAGCTTTCGGGATATCAACTGATACACTGGACAATGGACGCGGCGCTAAATGAAAAAATAAACTCCGTTATATTTATTGTCGCCGCCATATTGGGCATAGTTCTGACCTTGGCGGGAATGACGGTGAAAAAGCGGCGCGATTAATATGGCGATGCTGAACCGGAAAGTCTCATTCACTTTTCCGTGGGCCTGAATATAAGAGACGCAAGCACCCCGAAGATCATCGCGGCCGAAATGCCCGCCGACGTCGCCGTAAATCCTCCCGAAAATGCGCCTATAAGTCCCGAACCTTCAACAGCCTGCTCAACCCCGCGCGCAAGCGAATAGCCGAATCCGAGTATCGGCACCGTTGCGCCCGCGCCCGCAAATTTTACGAAGGGAGCATAAAGCCCCACGGCGGTTAAAAAAACGCCGAGAACTACGCATCCTGTGAGTATACGCGCGGGAGTAAGCCTTGTTTTGTCGATAAGCGCCTGACAGGCGGCGCAGATCGCGCCGCCGATGACAAAAGCGATAAAATACTGCATATTATTCTCCTTTTTTGGGAAGCGTATTGGAAATATGAACGGCGTGCGCCACGGAAGGTATCGACTCCTTTTGATTTAATACGGTGGGGCTCATCAGCGCGCCTGTGCCGACGAAAAGCACGTTGTTTATTTGCCCTCGCCGCATCTCGTTAAGAACATAGGAGCAGACGACGGCCGCGCTGCATCCGCAGCCCGATCCGCCTGAATGCGTATCCTGGGCCTTTGTATCAAATATCATGCGCCCGCAGTCGTCGTAATTGCTTTTTAACTCAAGGTCGCAGCGCGACGCTATATCCAAGAGCAGGTCAGCGCCCGTAACGCCGAGATCTCCCGTCAGTATAAGATCGAACGATTTTACGGGAAGCGCAGTATCGTTAAAGAAGCGAATAAGCGTATCGCAGGCGGCGGGAGCCATGGCTGCTCCCATGTTGTTTATGTCGTTGACTCCGAAGTCAATGACCCTGCCGGGAGTACAGCGAAGTATATACGGAGGTTCTTCGGAGTGCGAAAGTATTGCGGCTCCGCTGCCGGTGACCGTGCGCTGTGAGGTGGGCGTGCGCTGAGAGCCGTATTGCAGCGGGAAGCGGAATTGACGTTCTGCGCAGCAAAAATGCGAAGACGTGACAGCCGCGGCGATATCCGCATATCCGCCGTCTATCATCATTGCGGCGAGAGAAAGGCCTTCGGCCATTGTCGAACATGCGCCGTACAGCCCCATAAACGGGATCTTAATATCACGCGCGCTGTATCCCGAAGCGATGCATTGGTTCAAAAGATCGCCTGAAAAAAGCATGCCTATGTCCTCTTTCGAAAGACCGGCCTTTTTAAGCGCCGTTTCAAAAACTGTTTTTTGAAGCGAGACTTCCGCCTTTTCCCATGTCTTACAGGAAAGTCTGTCGTCCCAAAAGATCGAATCAAAGTGAGCGGCAAGCGGTCCTTCGCCTTCCTTTTTGCCGACGACGGCGGCGTTAGCAATAACGGAAGGGGGAGACTTAAAGCTTACGGTGCCTGTTTTTTTCCTTTTTTTCATTCTGCCACCTCAAGACATAGCCTGTATGGTCCAAAGAATAACGCCGTAAATAAAAGAGGCGAGTTCACCGTATACGATGACGGGTCCCGCTATGGTAAAGAGCTTGACTGCGACTCCCGTTACAAAGCCTTCCGTTCGAAATTCGATGCAAGGCGCCGCGACTGCGTTCGCAAAGCCTGTGATCGGTATCAACGAGCCTGCGCCGGCGATTTTTGCAAACGGCTTATATAATCCCGCGCCTGTTGCAAGCACGGATAGAAGGACTAAGATAAGCGTAACGGCTGAAGCCGCTTCGTCGTGCGTCAGATATTTTTGCGCGCTTATTATATCAAGCAGCGCTTGTCCGAAAAGGCAGATAAGCCCGCCCGTCCAGAAGGCGTTTACCATGTTTACCGCGGTGCGCGAGTTCTTTGAAAAGGCTTTTACAAGCGATAAGTAGTCAGAGTGGTTTATTTGCATAAGATCACCTCATGCGTAGTATCTTACGAAAAAAAAGAAGTATGCAAAAAAGCGAAATTTTTTGTTAAACGTAATTGACAAACGAATACAGCTTATGTATAATATAAAAGTCACGTCGAGGTGTGGCTCAGTTTGGTAGAGCGCTGCGTTCGGGACGCAGAGGCCGCAGGTTCAAATCCTGTCACCTCGACCATATTGAAAAACAGCCGAAATCATTAAGATTTCGGCTGTTTTCTGCGTTTTTGCACTCTTTTGAGAGTCGTGCGTTTTTGGATATATTCTTTATTTTCGCTTTTTATCGCTTATTTTGGCAATGAAAACAAGATGTTCATCATTTCTTAACGGAAGAACGGGAATTTTAAGAGAAATGCATCGTGCAGGCGTTTTGGGCGTCTGAATGAAGCTCGTTCGTATTACCCTGATAGCGCTTCCCGGGCGTCTCCACGGCGGACCGGCCACCGTTTTCATTATATAAAAGCCCGGCATACCTCTTACATGAGAGACGCTTGATATGCGTACGAGGCATGATCACCGTTTGCTGCACGGACAGAGGCGCGAGGTGGACGAACCGTTCGAGGTGGACGGTTTTGAGATACTTTATCCGGGGCAGGTGGCCGGTGAGTCCGAGATACCGCAGCACCTCATATGGAACTGCCGGTGTACGCTGGCGGCGTGGGTGAAGGGCTTTGAACCGGACACCGTGACACAAAGCCCGAAGATGGGCGACATGAGTTTTGAGGAATGGCAACAGGCCAAGCCCATGACGAAGGAGGAACAGGCAGAGTGGATCAAGGCGGGGAAGCCTGACGCAACAGAGTGGCAGAGGAGCGCGGAGCGAAAGAAAATCGTGAACGAAAAGTCTGACCGGGAGCAGTATGAGCGGTACAGGAAAATACTTAAGGAAAATGCACCGAAATCGTTTGATTCTTTTCAGGAATTGAAGTATAATGATAGCGATGCGTGGGAATACACGAAGAGGCTTGCTCGATATTTGGAAAAATACCCGACAAGCGATAAGCGGTATTTTGACGCGCAGGAGAAGTTGAAAGAATTAGGCATTAAAAGAGGCGTATTGCTGCCTCCGGTTCAGAAAAACGCGGCGATTTTGCCTTCCGGAGGAAAAGACCCGTATCACATTATGCACAGAATGCTTGAGCGCCACATAACCGATGACGAATTGAGGTCATATATCAAGGACGCAAAAGCTATGTTCGTTCAATGGGGCGGCAAGCGACAGTACTTTGTCGGTGATGAAGGTATGTGCGTAATAGTCAATGAAAACGGCGAGTGGATTTTTAAAACGGCATGGAAGAAAAATGATTATAACGAGGAGGCCGACAAAATAATGGAGGTGCTTAAGGATGTTGGATTATGAAAGCGACCATTACTGCCCTGCGTATAAGCGCGTCATAGATATTGACCTTTGTTATGATTCTTTGATGTGTCTTAATAACACCTTTAAGATATCATCAACAAAAGAACTCGCCGAAATAGACGATATTGAAGAGGCGCGAAGGGTATGCGCGGAATGCCCATACAGCGACCTTGGCGCGGGAATGGATGATTGGGAAATTGACAGCGATATGTTATGAACCGTCCTTCGGGGCGGTTTTTTCATGCCCGGAAGGAGGAGACTATGGCGGACGTAAAGATAATCGACCACTCGGACGAGGTAAGGAGGGCGCTTGAGGCGGCGATCGCCCGGGCGCTGGAAGTGGCCGGAGGGCAGGCGGAGAGCCATGCCAAAAGGAACCTGACGGCGGCGGGGCGAGTGGATAACGACCGACTGAGAGGCAGTATCAGCCACGAGGTCAACGAAGCGGAGCAGTATGTGGTGATAGGCACCAATGTGGAGTATGGCAAGTATGTAGAGTTCGGCACGGGCATACACGCATCAGACGGCAGCGGGCGTAAAACGCCATGGGTATATATGGATGACGAAGGCAAATTCCACACGACGCGCGGCATGAAGCCTACGCACTTTCTTAGGGACGCGCTGCAGGGGCATGAAAAGGAATATGCGGCGATCATAGAACAGGAAATAAAGAGGGCTTTGAGATAAGGCAACAAAAGCACGGCGAGGGAATGCCGTGCTTTTTTGTATAAAAAGATCCTTCGCTTCGCTCAGGATGACAAATTTGCTCTGATATAAAAAATTCCGCAAAAAGCGCAAAATGACGCCGGATTCATCATAAATATTACAAAAGCACACAAAAGATACGGCGGTCAATATTTTCAAAAGGGACTTGACGCAGACCGCGTTCAGAGAGATAATATGTGTGCGTACAAAAACGTTATTTTCTTATCAAAAGGAGGCAGAATTATGAGAAAGTATCTTGCTGAATGTATCGGTACGATGGTGCTGGTAATATTGGGCTGCGGTACGGCTATGCTCGTAGGCTGCGATTCGGCAAACGGCGGGGGATATATTTTGACGGCGCTTGCTTTCGGTCTGTCCATAGTTGCCATGGCTTATTCTATCGGCAATATTTCGGGATGCCACATAAACCCGGCTGTATCATTGGGCGTTCTTATTAAGGGCGGCATGAGCGGCAAGGATTTTGTGGGCTATGTGATCTCGCAGATCATAGGCGCTATTATCGGTTCCGCAATACTTGCCGGGATATTCGGCATGGGCGGAGTTGAGGACAAGACGGGAGGCTTGGGCACCAATGGTCTTGCCGGCGTCAACGGCAGCGCAGGAGCAGGTCTTATCGTTGAGATAATACTTACGTTTATTTTCGTTATCTGCATACTCGGCGTTACCTCGTCGAAAGCCGGCCACGGCTCCTTCGGCGGTCTCGTTATCGGTCTTGCTCTTGTAGGCGTTCATATTTTGGGCATCGGTCTTACCGGTACTTCCGTAAACCCCGCAAGAAGCATAGGCCCCGCTCTTATCGCTGCAATAGGCGGCAATGCGGCTCCGCTTGCAAGTCTGTGGGTATTTATAGTAGGTCCTCTTATCGGCGCGATTTTGGCAGCGCTCGTATATAAGGGACTTGAAGGCAGCAAAAAGTGATTTGTTCGATTGATTTTAAATCGGCAGTGTTTTTGCCGAAGGACGACAAGCGATCTATCGCACTCATTGCTGACAGGATCAGAGTATAACCGGACGCTCTCTCAACTCCGCTGAGGATCGGGAGAGCGTCCTTTTTGTCTCCATGAGCAATTAAGCGGCCGATCATCATAGAAACGATACCATTCATCGCAAATGAATTGAATATGAACACAAGATTTGTATGATAAAGTATAAATACGATCCAAATGCTGCTTTTTTGCAGCTTTGTCAGAGAAGGTTATCCCGATTTGTGAAAAATTTTTCTCAAATAACATTAAATTATGACGTTTTTTTGTCTTTTAGATATTGAAAAATAATTAACGATATAGTATTATAATCATATGATTGATAAATAAATACCAAAATCCTTGAGATTTGTATGTATTTTTTTTATAGATATGCCGCATCATTCTTGTTTGTTTGTGTAACATTACCAAATAATAGTTGCCGGTCAAGAAGAAACTGATGTTACGAATTTTTAAGGTTCTCTTTTTCGGGCGTGGATGTGCGCTGCGCCGGTAAAAGAGGTATTTATACTGACGAAGGATGATCTTCGGATACTTTTCCGGGGGTGTCCGTTTGTTGCGTACAGAGAAAGCATTTTAGGGAAAATACATAAGGGGAAATATCTGAGACAAGCGCTTTTTGTTTTTTTATCTTTGCCTTATTGTTTCATATATTTTTCCCGAATGCCTTTTTATATGGGTGTTTATCTTGTCTGTTTCTCTCGTTGTCAGCAATCAGACATTTTATTAAGCATATGCGAAAAAATGTTTTGCGCGAGAGATAAATATAATATTAAAACTAAATCTATTTATGGCAATTACACAGAAAGGGTGATAGCATGGCAAAACTCAACGAAAAGGCCGTTGCGACTATCCTCGAGATTTGCGGGCGCTATAAGGATGAAAAAACGCCGCTTATGATGATTTTGAGTGATATCCAGAACGAGTACGGCTATATTCCGCTGGAGGTACAGGAGATAGTATCAAAGGAGACAGGCATTTCCGTTGCCGAGATTTACGGCGTAGTAACATTTTATTCTTTCTTTTCATTAAGCCCCAAGGGAAAATACGTTATCGGCTGCTGCTTAGGTACCGCATGTTACGTAAAGGGCGCGCAGCAGGTCATTGACAAATTCTCGGAAATATTGGGCGTCGCTCCGGGTCAGACCACGAAGGACGGTTTGTTTACACTTGATGCACTGCGCTGCATAGGCGCCTGCGGCATCGCTCCCGCCGTAACGATAAACGGCACCGTATACCCGAAGGTATCGGTTGACAAGGTGCCGGCCATTGTTGCTGAGTATAAGGCAAAGGAAGGTGTTAGTGCATGATAAAGACCATTGACAGCTTAAATGAAAACATAAAAAAACGAACTGAAAGCTTAAACGCCAAGCTCACGGGCTCGGACGGTAAGCGTCATATCGTTTTGTGCGGCGGTACGGGCTGCCTGAGCAGTCACTCCGACGAGATAACGAAGAAGTTTGAAGAGGTGCTTGCAGCCAAGGGTGTGGCAGACAAGGCCACAGTGAACATGGTTGGTTGCTTCGGATTCTGTTCACAGGGCCCGTTCGTAAAGATATATCCCGAGGATACGCTTTATCGCCTTGTTAAGATCGAAGACGTTGAGGAGATAGTTGAAAGCGATATCATTGGCGGCAAGGTCGTAGAGCGCTTGCTCTACGTTGATCCTTCTTCCGGCGAAAAGGTTTCTAAGCAGGACGAGATCACTTTCTATAAGAAGCAGAGCCGCGTCGCTCTTTTCGGCTGCGGCGTTATAAATCCCGAGGATATAAACGAGGCTCTCGGCATGGGCGCTTATCAGGGCTTAAAGAAGGCGCTTTCCATGACTCAGCAAGAGGTCGTTGACGAGATACTCGCATCGGGTCTTCGCGGACGCGGCGGCGGCGGTTTCCCGTCGGGACGCAAGTGGCAGTTCGCGTTAAACCAGCAGAACGATGAAAAATACGTTGTCTGCAACGGCGACGAGGGCGACCCCGGCGCATTTATGGACAGAAGTATATTGGAGGGCAATCCGCTTGCCGTTATCGAAGGAATGGTTATAGCCGGCTATGCGATAGGCGCAAAGAACGGTTATTTCTACGTTCGCGCGGAGTATCCTATTGCAGTACGCCGTCTGCGTATCGCCATAAAGCAGGCTAAGGAAATGGGACTGTTGGGAGAGAACATTTTAGGCACGGACTTTTCGTTCGACTGCCATATCCGTCTCGGCGCGGGCGCGTTTGTCTGCGGAGAGGAAACGGCGCTTCTCAACTCAATAGAAGGTAAGCGCGGTATGCCGAGACCCCGTCCGCCGTTCCCGGCAGTTGCGGGTCTTTGGGGCAAGCCTACCATCGTTAATAACGTTGAGACGCTTGCATGCGTTCCCTATATTATGAGAAACGGCGCTGAAAAATTCGCAAGCGTCGGCACCGAGAAATCGAAGGGCACCAAGGTTTTCGCACTTGGCGGAAAGGTCAACAACGTAGGCCTCGTTGAGGTTCCCATGGGCACCACTTTAAGAGAGCTTATTTACGATATCGGCGGAGGTATCCCCGGCGGCAAGAAGTTCAAAGCTATTCAGACGGGCGGTCCTTCGGGCGGATGCCTTACAACAGATTTCCTTGATGAGCCCATCGACTTTGACAACCTTGTTCAGAAGGGCTCGATGATGGGCTCCGGCGGCGCCATAGTAATGGACGAGGACAACTGCATGGTCGACGTTGCAAAGTTCTATATGGAATTCATTTGCGATGAATCATGCGGTAAATGTACGCCCTGCCGCATCGGTACAAAAAGAATGCTTGAGATACTTACCCGCATAACCGAGGGTAAGGGTACAATGGAAGATCTTGACGAGCTTGAGCAGTTGAGTCAGACTGTTAAGGCAAATTCGCTCTGCGCGCTCGGTCAGACGGCAGCAAATCCGATAAACTCCACGATAGCTCATTTCAGAGATGAGTATATTGCTCATATCGTTGACAAAAAATGTCCCGCTCACGTATGCAAGAAGCTTATGGAATACCGTATCGACCCCGAAAAGTGCATAGGCTGCGGCATGTGCGCAAAGGGATGCCCCGCAAGCTGCATAGAAAGAACGGATTATATTGCTCCCGGACACAAGCTTGCTTCGTTCAAGATCGATTCGAGCAAATGCATAAAGTGCGGAGCATGTATGCCCACCTGCAAATTTAAAGCGATATCGAAGCAATAATAGGAGGATGAAATCATGTCAAAGATAAATATTAAAATCGAAGGTGTAGCTCACCAGGTCGAAGACGGCATGACGATTCTCGAAGCCGCTAAAGCCTGCGGATATGAGATACCTTCTCTTTGCGCGTTCAATCACGGCGAATGCAACAGAGGCTCCTGCCGCGTTTGTCTTGTAGAAGCTACGGGAGCAAGAGGCCTTGTTGCAAGCTGCGTATATCCCGTTTCCGAGGGCATGGAGATACGCATATCTTCACCAAAGGCTGTTGAAGCAAGAAGAAGAAGCGTTGAGCTTCTCTTATCTAACCACAATATAAACTGCCAGCAGTGCGAAAAGAACGGAAAGTGCGAGCTTTTACATGTAGCTTCGCTCACCGGTGCAAGAGAGGGCGCGTTCAAGGGCGTTCATTCCGAAACGCACATTGACAGACTTGCGCCCGCGCTCGTGCGCGACACCTCGAAGTGCATACTTTGCGGAAGATGCATAGAAAGATGCAAGAACGCTCACGGCCTTGGAATACTTGGCTATGAGAACAGAGGCTTCCGCACATTCGTATCCCCCGCAGAGAACAGAAGCTTTGCCGATTCTCCGTGCATCCAGTGCGGTCAGTGCGTAAACGTATGCCCGACCGGCGCTCTTATGGAGCACTCCGAGATATCTAAGGTAGATGCGGCTCTGGCGTCCGGCAAGCACGTTATAATCCAGGCGGCTCCCGCAGTCCGCGCTGCTTTGGGCGAGGAATTCGGATATCCGATAGGCACTCCCGTAACGGGCAAGATGATAGCGGCAATGAGAAGACTCGGCTTTGAGCGTGTTTACGACGTAAACTTCGGCGCCGACCTTACGATAATGGAAGAGGGCACCGAGCTTCTCGGTCGTCTTACGAACGGCGGCGTGCTTCCGATGATAACCTCCTGCTCGCCGGGCTGGGTAAATTATGCTGAGTACAACTACAGCGACCTTCTGCCGCACGTTTCGAGCTGTAAGTCGCCGCATCAGATGCAGGGCGCAATAATCAAGTCCTACTGGGCTAAGACTCACGGCATCGATCCGAGAGACATATTTGTTGTTTCCGTTATGCCTTGCGTAGCAAAGAAATACGAGAAGGACAGAGAACAGCTGAAAGTAAACGGCTTAAATGATGTTGACGCCGTTATCACGACGCGCGAGCTTGCAAAGATGATAAAGCGCAGCGGTATAATCTTTAACCGCCTCCCCGACGAGGATTGGGATCAGGATATCATGGGCGATTACACCGGCGCAGCCGTTATCTTCGGCGTAACGGGCGGAGTTATGGAGGCTGCTCTTCGTACCGTATACTTCAAGCTTACCGGCAAGGAATACGGACCCATCAAGTTTGAAGAGGTACGCGGCCATGATGCAGGTATACGCGAAGCTACTATAGATATAAACGGAACAAAGGTAAACGTAGCTATAGCGTCGGGAATGAAGTCTGCAAAGGTGCTGCTCGACGAAATAAGAGCGGGTACTTCCAAGTATCACTTTATTGAGATAATGGGATGCCCCGGCGGATGCATCAACGGCGGCGGTCAGCCTTATGTGAGAAGCTGCTTCCTTCCCAACGAGTCGGACGATATCATGGACACCTACAAGGAAAAGAGAGCAAAGGCTCTTTACAGCGAGGACGAGCGCCTGACTCTGCGTCAGTCGCACAACAACCCGCAGATAATAGAGCTTTATGATAAGTTCTTAGGCGAGCCCAACTCTCACGCGGCGCATGAGCTGCTTCACACGACTTATGCCGGGAAAGTAGGATTCAACGAAGTGACAAAGGCTTAAAAACGATAATTAAGATTATTACCTGACATAAACGGACGCGTTTTCGCGTCCGTTTGGTCTATATGCGAAAGGGGAGCATAAAGTGAAGAATAAAAAAGGAAAACGCATTGCAGTCATGCGATCGAGTCCCCGCAAAAAGGGCAATACGAATTGGCTTACGGATATTGTAGTTGATGAGCTGAGAGCCGTAGGCTGCGAGGTCTTCGAGTTCGATCTTTTCGATATGGAGATAAAGCCGTGTACGGCGTGCAGATGGTGTCAGAAGGATTGGGACAGCGTATCATGCATTCAAAAGGACGATATGCAGCCGATATTCGATGCGATCCTTAAAAGCGACGTGATACTGCTTGCAACGCCTATATATTCGTGGTACTGCACTCCTCCGATGAAGGCAATGCTTGACAGGCTCGTATATGCAATGAATATGTATTACGGCGACGAACGCGGACCGTCGATTTGGGCGGGAAAGGAAGTCTCTGTGATCACGACGTGCGGTCTTCGCCCAGAAAAGGGCGCTGACCTCTTTTTGGAGGGCATAAGACGATACTGTAAGTATTCCGGCCTTGTGTTTAAAAACGTTCTCTGTGAACGCCACATGGGATATAAAACAGTGTTCCCGGACGAAGAAAAACGCGCACACGCCGTTGAGTTTGCAAAAGAAATAAGCTGTTGTTAGTTTTCGGATGATGAAAGCTTATTATAAAAACAATAAAAACCCCGAATGGCTGATATGCTCCCTCCAAGAGCGACAGTTTCTTTTTCGCTGTCTCTCATGGAGGGAGCATATCATAATTATTTAAGCCGCATTTTGCGATCTCTTTATTTTTTTAGTCCGCCTAAAAGTTCATATAAAAGCCGGTAGAGAGTGAGAGCGTCTTCTGTTTCAAGCTTTACGCATGCGCCTACAGAACCCGGCACATCTGCGGCGGCGTCCTTAAGCTTTTCGCCTTCTTCAGTTATCTCAACGAGCAGCACACGCTCGTCGTCAACAAAGCGGTAGCGGCGGACAAAGCCCTTTTTTTCGAGGCTCTTGAGCACGGGCGTAAGAGTTCCCGAGTCGAGATACAGCTTTTCGCCGAGCTCCTTCACGCTGCATTTTTTTTGCTCCCAGAAGACCATCATCGCTATATATTGAGTATACGTCAGATTTAAAGCGTCAAGATAAGGCCTATATAATTTTACGACCTCACGTGAAGCCGCATACAAAGGAAAGCATAGCTGATTTTCAAGCTTTAAAGCCTCGTACTTAGAATTATCCATGAGATCCGTCTCCCAAAATCAAATTAAGCATTATAAATATAGAGATATTATCATATCAGTTTACTCTTTTCAATATTATTAGCCGTCGAAAAGAATAAACTCATACGGTATATGCGCACGGCCTTTATAAAAAGACCGTGCGCTCATGTTTTTACAGTAAAGCCGCGATATCGGCGTCGATATCGGATATATTTGCTATCGGCTCGTAGCGTTTTACTACGTTTCCGTTTTTGTCAACGAGGAATTTCGTGAAATTCCACTTGATCTTCGAGTTGTTCTTAAAGTCGGGGTCGATTTTTGCAAGTAGTCCGTTCATCATCTCCGAAGCCGGGTGTTCGGCAGGGAAGCCCTCAAAGCCCTTTTCGGCCTTTAAGAAGGTGTAAAGCGGTATCTCGGCGTCGCCGTTTACGTCTATCTTTGCGAACTGGGGGAAGGTAACGCCGAAGCGGGTCTGGCAGAAGGTCTTTATCTCATCGTTTGTGCCGGGAGCCTGAGCTCCGAACTGATTGCAGGGGAAGTCGAGTATCACAAGCCCCTTGCCCTCATACTTCTTATAGAGAGCCTGAAGTTGTTCATATTGGGGTGTAAAGCCGCATTCCGTGGCGGTGTTTACTATGAGAAGCACCTTGCCCTTGTAATCGGAAAGCAATACGTCGTTGTTGTTTGGATCTTTTACTTTAAAATCATACAGAGAGGCCATTTTTATTCTCCTTTACATAATATTATTTGTTTTTATTTTGAAGCTCATATGCTTCTCTTACAGCAATGGCAAGCTGGTCGGCGCATGAAGTCGGATTTTCGTCGCAGGTGTTTCCGCGCAGTTTCTCTTCGATTTGGTCTACCGTCCAACCGTCAACAAGCTTGGATATGGCCTTAAGATTGCCGTTGCAGCCGCCCAAAAACGATATGTCGGTAACTATGTCGCCGTTAAGCTCGAAGTCTATTGCGAGCGAGCAGACGTTTTCCGTTTCATAAGAAAAATGCATTACAAAAGCTCCTTTATTCTGTTTTCTATTTTTGCGGGCTCAATGTTGGGAGCGAAGCGGTCGATAACATGTCCGCTTTTGTCAAGAAGGAATTTTGTAAAATTCCACTTTATTTTATTGCCTAACAGACCGCCTTTTTGAGATTTTAAGTATTTGTAAAGCGGATGTTCGTTTTCACCGTTTACTTCTATTTTAGCAAACTGCGGGAAAGTTACGCCATAGTTAAGCGTGCAGAAGGATACGATTTCTTCTTCTGTGCCGGGCGCCTGCGCGCCGAACTGATTACAGGGGAAATCGAGTATTTCAAAGCCTTGCGCGTTGTACTTTTTATATAATTCTTCAAGCCCCTTGTATTGAGGCGTAAAGCCGCAGCCGGTGGCAGTATTGACAATAAGCAGGACCTTGCCTTTGTAATCCGAAAGTGAAACTTCTTCGCCTTTTGCATTTTTTGCTTTAATATCGTATATCGTCATACATGCGCCTCCTTTCAAATGATCATAATTCAATTGAATACAATTAAATTATAGACAAATCTATTTAATATGTCAAGCATTTTTTTACAAATAATAAAATTTTCGAACATATTGTAAGAAGAACGAATGTGTAAGCAGAACGGCGCATCGGTTTGACAATATAATCTTAAAGTAATATCATTATTATGCTAAAATCACGCATAATATAGGCGTTAAACGGATCTCCGCAGACAGAAGGTGAAAAAATGCAGCAGTATAACGTAACGGGCATGAGCTGTGCGGCGTGCAGCGCGAGAGTTGAAAAAGCGGTAATGAAGGTCGAAGGCGTAGAGTCGTGCGCCGTAAGCCTGCTTACGAATACAATGGGCGTTGAAGGCACGGCTTCTTCGAAAAGCATAATTGCCGCCGTAGAAAAGGCGGGATACGGAGCAAGCATAAAAGGCAGTGAAGAAAAAACAGCGGCCGATAATTTTTCTCCTTCTCTTTGGGACAGCGAGACGGAGGCGCTTAAAAGGCGGCTTATCGCGTCAATATGCTTTCTTGTACCGCTTATGTACGTCTCGATGGGGCATATGATGTGGGGCTGGCCTCTGCCCGCAGACTTTAGCGCAAATCACCTTGCAATGGGTCTTTTTGAGCTTCTTTTTACCGTTGTCGTAATGGTAATAAACCAAAAATTCTTTATAAGCGGATTTAAAAGCATTATTAACCGCGCGCCGAATATGGACGCGCTCGTTGCGCTTGGCGCGTCGGCCTCGTTTATTTGGAGCGTGTATATCCTTTTTTGCATGACTGCGGCCGTAAGCACGGGAGACGCGGCGGCTGCCGAAGAATATATGATGAATTTTTACTTTGAGTCGGCCGCAATGATACTCACGCTCATCACGCTAGGCAAAATGCTTGAGGCGCGTTCAAAGGGCAAAACTACCGACGCGCTCAAAAGTCTTATGAAGATAGCGCCAAAAACGGCGAACGTGATACGTGACGGCAGGGAAGTTTTGATCCCCGCAGAACAGGTGAGAGCGGGAGACATTTTCGTTGTGCGTCCCGGCGAGAGCATACCGGCGGACGGCGTAGTAGCAGACGGCCAAAGCGCCGTGAACGAAGCGGCGCTTACCGGAGAGAGCATTCCCGTTGACAAAATGAAGGGAGACAGCGTTTCGGCGGCTACGATAAATCAGTCGGGATTTATAACTTGCGAGGCCGTGCGCGTGGGGCAGGATACGACGCTTTCGCAGATAATAAAAATGATGAGCGAAGCGGCGGCAACGAAAGCGCCGATAGCAAAGACAGCCGATAAGGCGTCGGGTATATTTGTTCCTGCCGTTATCGGAATTGCGCTCGTAACCCTGGTCGTATGGCTTTTAGTCGGCCAGAGCGCGGGATACGCGCTCGAGCGCGCTATATCGGTTCTGGTTATAAGCTGCCCGTGCGCGCTGGGACTTGCCACGCCGGTAGCTATCATGGTGGGAAGCGGCGTCGGCGCGAAGAACGGCATACTATACAAAACGGCCGTCTCTTTGGAGGAGGCGGGGCGCGTGAAAACAGTCGTTCTCGATAAAACGGGCACGGTAACGCGCGGAGAGCCTGTTGTGACGGATATGATACCGGCGGGAGGCTTCACAAAAGAGACGCTTCTTTCGCTTGCAGCGGCGCTTGAGGTAAAAAGCGAGCATCCGCTTGCAAAAGCCATAATGCGCGAAGCGAATGAAAAAAACGCCGCCATGCCCGAAGTCAGCGAATTCGAGGCACTTGTAGGCAACGGACTTGCGGCCTGCCTTGACGGCGCTAGGATTGCGGGAGGCAGCCTAAAATACATGAATGAGACTGTGCGAGTGCCGAAAGGCTTAAAAGAGCGCGCGGACGCGCTTGCCTCGGAAGGCAAAACGCCGATGCTTTTTTCAAAGGACGGCGCGGCTGTGGGAATAATCGCAGTTGCAGACGTGGTGAAGGATGACAGCCGCATGGCTGTGCAGGAGCTTAAGAGCATGGGTATACGCGTCGTTATGCTCACTGGCGACAACGAGCTTACGGCAAGGGCGATAGGGAACGAAATCGGAGTGGACGAGGTGATAGCGGGCGTATTGCCCGACGGCAAGGCTGATACGATACGCCGCCTTAAAGAGAGCGGCAAGGTGGCTATGGTTGGCGACGGAATAAACGATGCGCCCGCGCTTACCGAGGCTGACGTCGGCATAGCGATAGGCGCAGGGGCGGATATTGCAGCAGACGCCGCCGATATCGTACTTATGAAAAACAGCCTCATGGACGCGGCTGAGGCGGTGCGTTTGAGCCGAGCGGCGCTTCGCAATATACGCGAGAATCTTTTCTGGGCGTTTATATATAATGTCATCGGAATACCTGTGGCGGCAGGCGCGTTTATCGCGGCGTTCGGGATAGGCTTAGATCCGATGTTTGCGGCGGCGGCAATGAGTCTTTCAAGCTTCTGCGTCGTGTCGAATGCGCTGAGGCTCAATCTGTTCAAGCCTTACCGCGCGCAGAGCGGCGACGATACCGTCCATACGAAGAAAACAGCAGACGACAGCGAAACGCATCCCGATATTCCCGAAGAAAAGAGATCGTCGTCAGTAAAGAGAATGGCGCTTACCGTTGACGGCATGATGTGCGAGCATTGCGAGAAGCGCGTAGTGCGCGCGCTTTTAGGCGTTGACGGCGTTATTTCTGCAGAAGCCGACCATAAGAATGACATTGCAAGAATCGAATACGAAGGCGAAATCGACAAAGACGCGCTCAGACGCGCCGTCGAAGAAGAGGATTATGAGGTCTTATCTTGCGGCGAGGAAGAATAAAAACATGTATTGAGTTTTCTTTAATAACATGATACGATACTATTGTAAGCAATTGTATTATTTTGAAAAACAAAAAAGGAATGGCTGAAATGGCAGAACTGTCGAAAGAATTAAAGAAATTCTTAAGATTTCAGCAGGGTGAGCTTGACGGCGTACTTACATATCAGACGCTTGCGGGACTTACCGACGACGCAGAGCTTAAGGCCGCGTTTTTAGAGGCAGCGGCTGATGAGGGACGCTATGCAGCCATTTTGAGAAACACAACTAGAGAGGCATTAAAGCCAGATCACGAGGCTGCGGCAAACATAAAAATGGCCGTGCAGGCAGTAGGTTTTTCGGCGCTGCTTGAAAAGATTTCGGCTGTCGAATATGCAGGATTCGATATGTACGCGCCACACCTTGATTATCCCAATGTGTCCGAGATGCAAAAGGACGAGAAAAAGCACGGCGATATGATGGCGGCACAGGCGAAGAGCCTTGGGAGCTGAGCCGGTATGTCACTTTTCACAGGGCTGCTCAATTATAATATGTATGAATGAATGCTTCCAGACCAGATATTACGTGCCAAACCGTCTATATTTGTCTAATTTGTTTTTTATGTCAATACTATTGGCGAACTACGCCGAATGGCCTTGACCCGGAACCATCAATTATTAGAATGTGATTTGCGCGTATGGTTGACTTTGTGGAGATTTCGTTTGTTTATCCGATTGGTCCAGTCTTCAGTTGGCTGCGAAGCAGGGCAAAAGTAGTTGTATCAATCAAGATTTTGTGTTATAATAATTAATAATTTTACCCCCCATCTATGTTGGGGGAGATCGGAGAAAGGAGAGTCGGGTATGCGGGAAAAAGAAGCCTCCAGTGTGGTAAAATGAGTGAGGCGTCGCAAGCCTGACTCAACACACAAGTTGTTATCCAAAAGCAGATAAGTCAAGTTTATCACATGCGATATGGGAATGCCGGTATCATATTATGGCCTGCGGCGTGCAGTGCAGAATTCATTGAAACAGCTATATTCATTTGTAGAATGCCGGTTTTTTAGGAGCATATAAGAAGAAGCCTAAAGGAGGAGACTATCTATGCCTAATATATATCATGTTTTTGTGATGCATATTGAGGGTCTATCATGGCGCTTTGCGATTCGGGAACCCATACCAGAGGACGCTTACGTTGCATGGTATATTTATCGAAACGGAACTAAGGCGCCGATCCATAAAAAGCATTATTTGAGAGGCGCGGAATACGACTTCACTTTTGAGGAAGAAGGGAAATACTGCGTCAGATGCTTTGTTAAGAGTAAGAACTCAGATACAAAAGAAACCGGGAGGTCTGAATGGTTTGACGTCAAACGGCCGCCGAAAATTCAAATTGATTCCCTGGAGTATCAGCTTGAGATCGAGGACGGGGATTTAGTGTTCACATTCACTAATCTACCGAAAAAGCACCGTGCAACGTTTGCATTTTATGTTACGAAGGACAAAAGAGATATCTACAAGCAGCGTGAGTATACCCAAGTACCGTCATTGCGTTATCCTCTCTCCGGTTTTGGAAGTTATGCTGTTACATATTATGTTCGTCAAGACGGAGTCTCAGAACGCAGATGCAGCAGATCCATTCCATATTATCCCCTTGTACTGCATATGGAAGGGGAGAATATGCTGTCCTCTTTTATCAAGAGTATACAGATGCAACAGGATAGGATATCCAAGATGGATTTGCTGGATCCGCTGCAGTTTAAAACGGGTTCACTAAAGACGCATAGTAGCGCTGTCAATTCGGAGAATGAAGCTGTTGATATCTCCATGCAGTTTGGCAATCATAAAGAATATGAGGATGCACATCGAATCTTACTGGAACTATGCAGACAAACGCGGACCGGGGAATCAAATCAGCCTTTGTTCCACACGGATGCACAGACCATCAGAGAACTGAAGATTGCCGCCATTATGGATCAGTTTACCCTGGAGAGCTATGGGCCGGAGTGCAGCCTGATGGAGCTCACGCCACAGGGCTGGCGGGAGGAGATCGACGGCTTTCAGCCCGACCTTCTGTTCATCGAATCCGCCTGGAAGGGGAAGGACGGCCTCTGGTACCGGAAGATCGACCGCTACAGCGAGGAATTGTTCTCTTTGACCACATATGTACGATCTCTCGGTATTCCCATCGTTTTCTGGAATAAAGAAGATCCGGTATATACAGATACTTTCATGATCACCGCAGGGTACGCTGACGTCGTGTTCACAACGGATATCGACTGCATCGCCCGGTACAAGGCGGAACTGGGCCACGATCGGGTCTATCATTTGCATTTTGCGGCTCAGCCGGCGATCCATAATCCAATAGAAAAATATGAGCGCAAGGATAAGTTTTGCTTTGCTGGTGCATACTATCACAGATACCAGGAGCGTACGCGTGTGTTTGACAGCTTTGCCGCTCATTTCCTTGAGGGAAACGGGCTGGACATCTACGACCGAAATTACCCCAATGCTCTGCCCGAGCACGCCTTTCCGGAAATGTATCAGCCGTATATCCTCGGCTCCCTGCCCTCCGGCGAGATCGACAAGGCATACAAAGGGTACTGCTACGGCGTCAACATGAATTCCATACAACAGTCTCAGACTATGTTTGCCCGCCGTGTTTTTGAGCTTCTGGCCTCCAACACTGTGGTCGTCGGCAATTTCTCCAGAGGGGTCAAGAATTACTTCGGAGACCTTACCATTTCCACGGATGACAAGGGAACGCTGGAGCTTTATCTAAACAAATACTGCAAAAATGAAAGGGAGAGAGATAAGTACCGGCTTTTGGGGCTCCGTGCAGTATTGTCTCAGCATCTCTATCGAAACCGACTGGCTTATATTGCAGAAAAGGTCTTCCGGCAAAATTTGCTGCCGCCATTGCCGGTTGTGACTGTCTTGGCAAATGCGGGAACAGTTGAGCAGGCAAACCGATTGGAAGAAATGTTCTTATCACAAACGCTGCCGAATGCGCAGCTGGTTTTCGTGGGAGCGGCCTCTTCTGAGCAAAGGAAGCGGTATGTCTGCCTTGGCGAGGAAGATGTCAGAAGAACTCTGTCGGAGATCTGCGGCGGCGGACTGGCCGCCTGGTGGGAGGGGAGCGACTGGTACGGCCCCAACTATCTTATGGACCTCTCCCTGACATGGACTTACGGCAGTTTTCGCGCAGCCGGGAAATCTGAATATTTCTGTGGGGCGGACGCTTCTCTTCAAAATTACGGCGCATCCTACAAAGCGCCGGATGAATTATTGTTCCGCAGAGCATTGATAATGGTTAAATTCTGGCAGGATGTTTCGCTTGCTGAGCTTTCAGGAGATTGGAAGATCACAGGCAGCGGTTTGATGGGCACGGATTATTTCCAATATTGCGAGGACTGGCCGGAGGGTGACTGCCCGGCAGCGGCGGATCTCTTTGTGGCCGACCGGGGCATCCCGGCGGAGAGGATCACGCAGTGCGCCGAGGCGATCCGGCCGCTCAGGGAGCCGGAGGATGTCCTTCGGATCCCCGGCGCGGACCTGGCGAAAAGCAAACCCTCTGAAAATGTCCCTGTGACCTATGAGACGGAGGGGAGCAAACTGGTGATCCGGAGCAAGCTGCCGGAGGGGAAGCACGAGTATCTCTACGACCGCGCCCACCGTATAGAGGTGGGCCCCTGGCTTCTGGACGGGAAGCTTCCGGTACAGTTCCGGGGCCTTGGGGCGCTGGATCTCATCTGCGTTTTGGTTTGCTATGATCAGGACGAGCAGAAGCTCAAGCCCCTCTTTCCCAAGCTGAACCGTAGGGAGCTGCTGACGTTGCCCGACGGGACTGTCTCCGTCGAGATTGGCTTTCGCCCGAAGGGAAGCGGCACCGCCACCGTGAAAGATGTGATTTTCGGGGGGAGCGGGATGATTTCGGAGCGATCCTCCTTCCTCGCCCGGTCGAAGGTCCTGATTCTCTCGAACCATTATCCCTCCTATGAGGCTCTCTACCGAAACATGTTTGTTCATACGCGCATGACCTCTTATCGGGATGCGGGAAGAGTCTACGATATAATGCGCATGAATCCCTACGCAAAGGACGGCTATCGGGAATTCGAGGGGATCAACGTGATCGAGGGGAAGGCCGGAGAGCTGAAGGGGATCCTCGACACCGGCACTATTGAAACCGTCTGCGTCCATTTTCTGGACCGGGATATGTGGGAGGTTTTGAAATACTATCTTGATCGGATCCGTCTCGTGATCTGGAGCCACGGCGCAGACATTCAGCCATGGTGGAGAAGAACATTCAACTACGATTCAGAAGAGGATCTGGAGAAGGAAAAGCAGATATCCGAAAAACGAGTGGAATTATGGAAAGAAGTATTTGAAGCGCAAAAGAAAACAGATGCAATCCATTTTGTCTATGTATCCCATTATTTTGCGAATGAAATTGCAGAAGACTATAAGGTCCGCTTTGAAGAGAAAGACTATAGTGTAATTCATAATTTAATTGATAGCTCTCGTTTTAGCTATGTTCCTAAAGACATAGAGCAGCGCAAGAGAATTCTAACGATTAAACCATTCTCAAGTAAAAAGTATGCAAACGATTTGACGACGATGGCAATTCTTGAATTGTCGAAAAGGGATTTCTTTAAGAATATTGAGATTGATATTTATGGACAAGGATCAAATTTTGACACAGATAATGGCCCGCTAAAATGTTTTCCCAATGTTCATCTCCATCCCGTTTTTTTGCGCCAGGATGAAATCGCATCACTTCATAAAACACATGGCGTCTATATAGCAACCACACGCTGGGATTCCCATGGTGTATCACGTGATGAGGCCATGAGCTCCGGCCTGGTTCCCATTGCGAACAACTGCACGGCTATCCCAGAATTCATGGACGATACCTGCGGTATCCTAGTTCCGCCGGAAGACTATATGGGCGTCGCCGACGCCATCGAGCGGCTGTACAACGATCCCGCTCTCTTCCAACGGTTGTCCGCGGCAGCGGCGGAGCGGGTGAGAAACCAGACATCCAAGGAACACACCATCGCTAAAGAGATCGCGCTGATCGAAGGGCAAACAGAAGAAGGGTGAGCGGGATGGAAAAGAAAACAGTTTCTTTAAAAAACCTTCTAATCACCGGGTATGAGGGCGACTATATACTTAATACGATCGAGCGCACCCAAGACTTCTATGAGGCTTATATCTTATCCAAATGGAGTCCTATGCTTGCATCGCCTAAATGTATTCTGGATGTCGGAGCAAATTTGGGTAATCACACTCTGTTTTGGGCCGGCTTTTTCCCGGAGGCGAGGATCATTTCCTTGGAGCCTTTCCCGGACAATTATGCATTCCTGAAAGAGAATGTGGAGCAAAACAAGCTTTCTAATGTTCTGCCCATTTGTGCCGCAGCGGGAGAGAAGCCCGGGTTCGCGCATGTAACACATTTTGAAGTGGATAATCTGGGAGCAACGACCTTTCAGTTTTCCGATTCGGAAGAAGATGGGAAAACAGCTGAGGTCAAAACCTTGGACAGTATCGCCAAGCAGTTAAAGCTTCGCGAAATTGACCTCGTAAAAATCGATACGGAAGGATTCGAGGTTTCTGTACTGAAAGGGATGACTGCCATCCTTGAGAAAGACCGTCCTGTTCTGTGGGTAGAGTGCGGAGGAACATCGGTCTCAACGGTGTTGGAATTTCTTCAGGCAAGAAACTATATCCCCGTTGATTTGGAGAGTGCCAATCTTCTGTTTTTCCCAAAGGAAAAAGCCCCGGAAAGCAAACTGACGCTAGAGACTCTTTTGTCCGCTAATTTGGCGCTTGTGGACAGGGTCAATCAATATTATAAGAATTACGCAGTCAGTAAACAATGGCTGGCGGAGAAGGATGAGCAGCTGGAAGCCTTAAGGAAACAGCTGGCCGGCGTAACGGAGAAAGCCGAAAAGAATGCGGAAAACTATGAGACAAGTAAAAGCTGGCTTACAGAAAAAGACAGGAAACTGGAAATGCTGACTGAGCAGTTGGCTGCCGCCCGCGAGAATGCGGAGCAGATCCTGGCCAGAGCGGAGCAATACCGCTCCAACTATGAGGCGGGAAAGGAATGGCTGGCGGAGAAGGATAAGCAGCTGGAAGCCTTGAGGGAACAGCTGGCCGGCGTAGCAGAGAAAGCCGAAAAGAATGCGGAAAACTATGAGAAAAGTAAAAGCTGGCTGGCGGAAAAGGACAGGAAACTGGAAGCGCTGACAGAGCAGCTGGCTGCAGCCCGCGATAATGCGGAGCAGATCCTGGCCAGAGCGGAGCAATACCGCTCCAACTATGAGACCGGCAAGGAATGGCTGGCGGCGAAGGATAAGCAGTTGGAATCCTTGAGGGAACAGCTGGCCAAGGCGACAGAGAAAGCCGAAAAGAATGCGGAAAACTATGAGACCTGTAAGGAATGGCTGGTGGCGAAGGATGAGCAGATGGAATCCTTGAGGGAACAGCTGGCCAAGGCGACAGAGAAAGCCGAAAAGAATGCAGAAAACTATGAGACCTGTAAGGAATGGCTGGCGGCGAAGAATGAGCAGGTGGAAGCCTTGAGAAAACAGCTGGCCAGGGTAACGGAGTAAGCCGATACCTTTGAATTAAAAGAAACTGGAAGAAGGGATACTATTCTGAAGGGGGCGGGAAAGTCTTGTCCCCTACGGTATTGATCTGCCGGTTCTCGCAGGCGCTGCGGGGCATGGCGGCTACCGCCTTTTGATGGGGAAAGATGCTGTCCTCTGTGCTGTCTGCCCCCTGCCTTCTTCAAGCATAGGGAGAAAGCCTTCCGCGAAAATCAAAGTCGCGGGAGGTTTTTTATATTATTATTTAAATTATTATTTAAATTGCGCATTATCGCGGCGCACGGCGCATAAGGATGTATCATCATAGCTGAAAGGATGATATATATGCGTTATTATGTGCTGGGAAGGCGGGGGCTTTTATCAGCGTGCGCGGCGATACTCGTTTTTTCGCTGCTTTTGGCAAATTTTCCTGCGGCCAAGTCGCTCGTCGCGTCGGCCGTGGCGGGGCGCGAGCTTCCGATATACTGCGTTGACACGGATGAAAAGAAGGTGGCGTTTACATTTGACGCGGCATGGGGAAACGAAGATACTCACGCGCTCGTCGAAATATTCGATAAATACGACATACCCGTGACATTCTTCGTTACAGGCGGCTGGGCTGAAAGCTATCCCGAATCGGTAAAGGAGCTTCACGACGCGGGACATGATATAATGAACCATTCCGACACGCACGGCCATATGAGCAAGATGTCTGCCGAAGAGATCACGGCGGACGTTGGCGAATGCGCAGGGAAGATAGCTGCAGTAACGGGCGTGTATCCGGACCTGTTCCGTCCGCCTTACGGCGATTATAACGATAGGCTTATAAAAACGATGCGCGAAAACGGGTACTTCAGCATACAGTGGGATGTTGACAGTCTTGATTGGAAGGATATATCGCCTGAGGAGATAAAAAAGCGCGTGCTCTCAAAGGTGGGGCCGGGCTCGATAGTGCTTTTTCATAACGGGGCAAAAAATACGCCAGAGGCGCTGCCCGCGATAATAGAGGCCTTAAAGGAACAGGGGTATACGTTCGTGAAGGTGTCTGACCTGATAATGCGGGACGATTACACTATAGACCATACGGGAAAGCAATGCCTCAGTGGACCTGGGGCGGAAACCGCACAATAAACGGACGAAGAAGGGGGGCGTATCTGAGAAGCTGCAGATAGGCCCTCATTTTTATGGTATAATATTCGCGTAAAGTCTGCATTCGCAGCCTTTCGGCGCGGACGCGCCGGCCATACATGCGTATGGCACGCTATATTGAATCACATCGCAAAAATGCCCTTGCGAGCAAGCATTTTTTCTTGCGGTATAATATTCGCGTAAAGTCTGCATTCGCAGCCTTTCGGCGCGGACGCGCCGGCCATACATGTGTATGGCACGCTATATTGAATCACATCGCAAAAATGC